>CAZYYO010000016.1:0-40197 GCA_964650965.1 uncultured Lachnospiraceae bacterium
TTTTTTTGTTCCATGCATTGACAAGCTTTATTCCCTTTGCTAATATAGGAATAAGTAAATAGTTCGATAGAGGTTGCGTAATTCATGAGTAGACCATCTGATGTTCAGGGACAGAGGATGATGGAAGAAAGGGGAGCACGCCGAAAGAGGGTATTACCTGATAATATTGTCTTGGGCATAAGTTTAAGAGGCTTATGACTGTCACCTTTTTAGGGTGGGGCGCTATCTAAGATTATAGAAATAGTCTAATCTTTCAACCGGCTCATCATTGGTGAGACCGGATTTTTTTCTGTGAATATAATAATATAGGCGACTGCAAGGAGGAATAGAGTATGTCAATTTATAAGGGCGCAGGTGTAGCTATTGTAACACCAATGAAAGAGAATCTGGATGTGAATTATGAGAAATTAGATGAAATCATTCAGTTTCAAATTAATAATGGAACGGACTGCATCATTATTGCCGGTACCACCGGAGAAAGCTCAACGCTTTCTATGGAGGAGCATCGCAAGGTGATTAAGGCAGCAGTAGAATTTACCAATCATAGAGTACCAGTGATTGCAGGTACAGGCTCTAATTGTACCAAAACTGCCATTCAGTTAACCCAGGAAGCAGAAGAGGACGGAGCAGACGGTGCACTGATTGTTACTCCTTACTATAACAAGGCAACACAGGCTGGCTTAATTGGCCATTACAGTCAGATTGCAGATGCAACCAAGCTTCCTATTGTACTGTATAACGTTCCGGGAAGAACCGGATGCAATCTTCTGCCGGAGACGGTAGCAGAATTATTTAAGACCAAAGAGAATATTGTGGCATTAAAAGAAGCTACAGGCAATATGGCACAGGCTTCTAAAACCATGTATCTTACTGACGGTAAGCTGGATATGTATTCAGGAGAGGATGGTCTGGTGGTTCCCCTGCTATCCATTGGAGCTATTGGCGTTATTTCTGTTATTTCCAATATTGCACCAAGACAGACCCATGACATGGTGATGAGCTATTTAAATGGAGATTTAAAGACTGCATTAGAGCTTCAGATGAAATCCCTTCCCTTGGTGGATGCATTATTCAGTGAAGTGAATCCTATCCCAGTGAAGCGTGCCATGAATCTTATGGGGATGAATGTGGGAAGCCTTCGCTCTCCGTTATGTGAAATGGGAGATAAGAATGCAGCAGTATTAGAACAGGCAATGAAGGAATACGGTCTTATTTCATAAGACAGAAAATGAGGAAATACAACATGACAAAAATTATTATGCACGGCTGTAACGGAAAGATGGGGCAGGTGATTACAGGAATCTGTAAAGAGGATCCTCAGGTTGAAATTGTGGCTGGAGTAGATTTATATGATGGAATTGCAAATGACTATCCTGTTTTTTCAAACATTAATTTGTGTGATGTGCCTGCAGATGTAATTATCGATTTTGCAAATGCAAAAGCAGTGGATGCATTGCTGGATTATAGTGTTAAGAAACAGATTCCCGTGGTATTATGTACCACAGGATTGTCTGATGAGCAGTTAGGTGAGGTTCAGGCTGCCAGCACCAAGGTGGCAGTATTAAAGTCAGCCAATATGTCACTGGGAATCAATACGCTGATGGATGTATTGAAGAAGGCAACGGCAGTGCTTGCAGATGCAGGATTTGATATTGAAATCGTTGAGAAGCATCACAATCAGAAGCTGGATGCTCCCAGCGGAACAGCACTGGCATTGGCAGATTCCATGAATGAAGTGTTAAATAATGAGTATGCTTATAAATATGACAGAACCGCAGAGCGTAAGAAGAGAGAAAAGAAGGAGATTGGAATTCAGGCAGTTCGTGGTGGCTCCATTGTTGGAGAGCACGAAGTAATTTTTGCTGGGCAGGATGAAGTGATTACCTTTACCCATACAGCATATTCCAGAGCAATCTTCGGAAAAGGAGCAGTGGAAGCAGCAAAATTCATGGATGGAAAACCAGCAGGTTTCTATGATATGAGTGATGTGATTTCAGCAAAATAATATGATACAGGATATTGAACCCTTACATTTAAATAATGAATATCATGCCTTATCTCCCAAAAAGGGGGATAAGGTGTTTTGCTTTCGTGGACAAAACGAAATCTATATTACCCAGGAGCAGGAGCTGGATTTTCCCACGTATGAGCAGGTGCAGCAGGAATTAGGACAAGATCAGGTAGGCTATATTTATTTGTTTCAGATTACAGATGACAGTGAGGAAACCAGGTATTTTCTTATGCTGCCTAAGACAGCAGAAGAGGTAGAGCTTCATCTCTTGGGATATGCTTATGACAGGATGTTTTCCACCAGAAGCCGCAGCCCCAAGGAAGCAATTCTAGCGGCTGCTACAGCATATCATCTGTATGTATGGTATCGGGATAATCGATATTGCGGAAGATGCGGACAGCCGGTAGAACAGGATAAGAAACAGCGGATGCTGTTTTGCAAAACCTGTAATAACATGATTTTTCCTAAAATTGCACCAGCGGTGATTATTGGTGTATTTCATCAAGATCGTTTGCTGCTTACCAAATATGCCAACAGAGAATACACCAGATATGCTCTGGTAGCAGGATTTACGGAAATAGGAGAAACGCCGGAGGAAACCGTGAAGCGAGAAGTGATGGAAGAGGTAGGACTGAAGGTGAAGAATATTCGCTACTATGCATCTCAGCCATGGGGATTTGACAGCAATCTTCTGCTGGGATATTTTGCCCAGCTAGATGACAGTGAGGATATTACCTTAGATACGGAGGAATTGTCTACCGCAGTTTGGATGGACAGCGACCAGGTACCTGATGTGGGAAGTGAGCTATCCCTTACTGGAGATATGATGAAGTTCTTCACCCATCAAGAACAATTCCAGGAGTGGTATGGTAATGCTTATATGAATTCTTCAATAATATCTGCCATATAATCGGAATGAATCACATAGCTGCTATGATTTTCCCTGGGGAATATTTTAAGCTGCGCACCGGGAATAAAAGAAGCAATTTTCTTTGTTTCCTGTGATTTTACAATATCTTTGTCTCCAGCGGTAACTAGAACAGGCAGCTGTATATTTTCCAGCTCTTGGGGAGAAATATTAGGCTCCTCCATCATTAATTTATATAGAGGGCTTTGTGTTTTTTTGTATTGTGCTTTTATTTCCCGCCTTGCCGAGCCGTGAAGTCCCTTGGGGGATAGATTGGCACCGCTTAGGATGAGATGGCTTAGGAGTTCTGGGCGTCTTAAAGCAATGAGAATTCCTACAATGGCTCCGTCGCTGAAGCCGTACAATGCCGGATGGTTAATTTCTAAGGTCTCAATCAGTGAGATGATATCTCCTGCCATGTCCTCGTAGTGGAATTCCTTTGGAGTTGCACTTCCTCCGTGACCTCTGGAATCTACAGCATAGACCGTATGATGCTGCTGCAGTTTTTGGGTCAATTCCTGGAAGATGGTGTGGTCTTCGCCATTTCCATGCAGTAGGATGATGGGACTGCCTTCTCCTGTTTTTTCATAACATAGTACCTGACTGTTTAGTTGGATGTACATGTGGAAAACCTCCTTGTGGCATGTAATGGTTATGTGGTTATTTTAGCACTGAATGGAGGAAAGGGCAATCGTGGAAGGGGTTTTGGTGGAGGCGGATTTCTCAGCATGGGGCTGTGGGTGGAGATGGGTTTCGGAATTAAGAGCTTCTAGGGATTCTCGTTGGAAGGTGGCGGCGTGGGACGCAACCGGCCTGCATTCGCCATCCATGGCTCAGGCAGGCCTTTCGCAGACATCCTGTCTGCGAATTGCTGGCAGGGACGGAATCCCAAGAGGCTCTAATTTCCGAAAACAAGCTCCAGCGACAGCCCCATGCTGAGAAATCTGTCTGCCGCAAGAACGCTGGTTAATAACAGGATTTATACCTGGGGTAGCACAGCAAAGGGGAAAGCACGGTAAAGGGCAAGCGTAGTAAAGAGCAAGTGCAGTAAAGGGGCGGCGCAGTAAAGGGCAAGTGCAGGAAGAAGTTATGAAATTTGCCCTTTTTTCATCAAAAACAAGCCTAAAATACAGTAAAAAGGGTAAGGTTAGGATATTTACGGTTTCTTGCCCTATATATTGACAAAATTAGGGCAAGGAGATAATAAAATGTCTCTGCTTAGATAATATGTTTGATATAATAACCTATGCAAGTAGGGAACATTATTTCAGTGATTCTGCGGATGATTTCCGCAATGGGTCTTACGGATAGGAATATCTAAAGGCAATAAGGGAGAATGTTAAGATGGAACAGAAGTTAGAAGAACGGGTTACGACAGAAATGGTGCGGCACGTGGCTGGATTGGCCAAGATTGAAGTGCAGGATTCTGAATTGGGCAGGATGCAGCAGGAGATGGAAGAGATGCTGGGATTTATGAACCAGGTGGCTGGAGCTTCCCAGGAACTGGACATCCAGCAGACTGAAATCCCCCCTCAGCAGATGATGACACTGCGTGATGATGTGGTTACCAACGGAGATCAAAGAGACGAGATGTTACGAAATGCACCCCAGGCAGCCCCTGCTGGGATTGTTGTTCCAAGGAGTATATAATGACAGAACATGTAATGACCGCCGGTGAGCGGGTGGAAGAAGCTTTACAGATAATAGAGGACAGGGATAGCACCTGTCATGCCTTCATCACCGTAGATGGTGAAGGGGCAAGGCAGCAGGCAAAAGAAATTGATGATAAGAGAGATAAATATCATGGACCTTTGGCTGGAGTTCCTATTGCTGTGAAGGACAATATTTGTACAAAGAATCTTACCACTACCTGTGGCTCTAAGATGCTGGAGCATTTTGTGCCTACCCAGGATGCTTTTGTAATTTCCCGATTAAGGGAGGCAGGAGCTGTGATTATTGGCAAGACCAATATGGATGAATTTGCCATGGGAAGTACGACAGAGACCTCTTATTTTGGAGCAACCTGCAATCCCTGGGATACTACAAGAAGTCCGGGAGGGTCTTCCGGCGGCTCAGCAGCAGCAGTGGCATCCGGGATGGTTTCGGCAGCGTTGGGAAGTGATACGGGAGGCTCTATTCGGCTTCCGGCGGCTCATTGCGGTATCGTAGGCTTAAAGCCCACCTATGGCAGTGTATCTAGAAATGGGCTGGTGGCTTATGCATCCTCCTTTGATCAGATTGGTCCCATGGGACGCAGTGTGGAGGATGTGGCAGCACTTTATGATGTGATTGCAGGCTATGATCCTATGGATACTACTTCTAATATAGAAAGACAAGGGAAGTCCAATAGCTTGCTTGAATCACTGCAGGGCAATATCAGGGGATGGCGCATTGGAGTTCCCAGGGAATTTATGAGTCAGGATGTGTCCCGCGAAGTGAGACAGGCAATAGAAGAGTCCGCTGAGTTCTTTCATCAGCAGGGAGCACAGGTAGTTCCAATGGAGCTATCTCTTCCAAGAGAAATGGTGGAAGCCTATTATATTATTGCCTGTGCCCAGGCCAGCTCCAATCTGGCCAGATTCGATGGTGTTCGTTACGGCTTTCGTGCGAAGGACTATAAGAACCTGGAGGAATTATATTGTAAGAGCCGAGGCCAGGGGATGGGGCTGGAATGTAAGAAGCGGATTATGATGGGAACCTTTGTCTTAAGTGCAGGATATTATCAGGCCTATTACAAGAAGGCAATAGCCCTGCAAAGGCAGGTACAGGAGTGCTTTGCCAAAGCATTTCATGAATATGACCTGTTATTATCACCGGTCTCGGGAAATGTGGCACCAAGGCTTACCGATTGCTGTACTAACCCAGTGTCCATGTATCAGGAGGATATGCATACAATCGGAGCAAATCTTACCGGCCTGCCGGCAATCAGTATTCCCTACCAGGGACAGGGAGAGACCAATCAGCTTCCTATTGGAATCCAGCTTATGGCAGGTGCCAATCAGGAACAGAAATTATTAAATGCAGCCTATTGTTATCAACAAAATTGCAAATAAAGGGATAAGGTTATGAACAGATATGTAATGACCATTGGTCTGGAAATCCATGTAGAAATGAATACGAAAACAAAAATATTCTGTGGCTGTTCCACGGCCTTTGGAGCAAAGCCCAATACCCAGACCTGCCCGGTATGCATGGGAATGCCGGGAGCACTTCCGGTATTAAATCGCCAGGTGGTTCAGGCTACGATGGCGGTAGGTCTTGCCTGTAATTGTAGTATTACAAGACGAACTGTTTTTGACCGGAAGAATTACTTCTATCCGGACAATCCACAGAATTATCAGATCTCTCAATTGTACGCACCCATTTGTACCAACGGGCAGATAGAAACCTCCTTAGGAATGGTGGGCATTCATGAAATTCATATGGAAGAGGATGCTGCGAAGCTGATTCATGATGAGGCGACAGGACAGACCATGGTGGATTATAACCGCTCCGGTGTGCCTCTAATGGAAATCGTAACGGAGCCAAATATGCATTCTTCCAAGGAAGTGCAGGAATTCCTGCAGGAAATTATCAGCCGCATTCGTTATCTGAAGGTTTCAGATTGTCGATTAAATGAAGGCAGCATGCGGGTTGACGTAAATTTATCCGTGGCAGAGCCAGGTCAGCTGGGTACACGAACGGAAATGAAGAATCTTAATTCCTTCAAGGCAATTACCAGAGCCATTGAACAGGAAGCCTCAAGGCAGATGGAGATACTTGAAAGGGGAGAAGCCATCTCCATGGAAACCAGAAGATGGGATGATACCAAAGGCTGCTCCTATGTTATGAGAAGCAAGGAGGATGCCAGGGATTATCGCTATTTTCCAGAACCGGATTTATATCCATTACAGATTTCGGAGGAGTGGATTATGAAGCTGCGCCAGCAGCAGCCGGAGTTTCAACAGGAGAAGATATGTCGGTTTTGCCACCAGTATCAGCTGCCGGAATATGATGCACAAATTCTTACTGTAACCAGGGAAATGGCAGATTTCTATGAAGCCGCAGTTGCTGCTGTCCAAGATTGCAAGCAACAGGTGAAATATGCCAAGAAGATATCCAACTGGTTAATGGGGGAAACCATGCGTTTGCAAAATCAGCAGGGACTGTCCCAGGAGCAGATTCCATTTTCACCACACCATTTGGTTTGTCTGTTGGAAATGATTGAGAAGGGGCAGATTACCCAAAATACCGGCAAGGAGATATTCCAGGAGATGTTTCTTCAGGATATGGATCCCGTCACCTATGCAAAAGAGCAGCATCTGATGATTGAGGAAGATACAGAAAAGCTGCAGCAGCTGGTGGAACAGGTCATTGCGGATAATCCTAAGTCTGTTATGGATTATCAAGGGGGAAAGAAGCAGGCCATGGGCTATCTTACAGGCTGTGTTATGAAGTGCAGTGGTGGCAAAGCAAACCCCAAGCTGGTACAGGAAATACTGACGAAGCTTTTGTAAGCTGTCCGGTAATCCTTACAGCAAATAGAACAAATAGCAGGGAATTTTTTTAACACTTATTTTACTTTTAATATGCCACAGCTGGTGTTAAAATAGAATCATCACAAATTAGGGGGATACATACATGAAATTAAACACAAAACAGACCGTTCGCATTGGCTTTGCCTTTCTATCCATCTGTGCCTTTTGGCAAATGTACAACAGCATTATTCCGTTGGTACTTACCAATACCTTTCATATGAATGAAACCATTTCCGGTGTGATCATGGCGGCAGATAATGTATTAGCATTGTTTTTACTACCATTATTTGGAGGCCTGTCAGACCGTTGTAAGAATAAGATGGGAAAGAGAAAACCCTTTATTCTTTTTGGAACCATTGCAGCAGTGATTCTCATGCTGTTACTTCCATTGGTGGATAACAGCTATTTTGCCAATCCATCTACTGTGAAGCTGGCATTATTTATTGGAATTTTAGGCTGTCTGCTGGTTACTATGGGTACCTATCGAAGCCCGGCCGTTGCATTAATGCCAGATGTTACACCGAAGCCACTGCGTAGTAAGGCAAATGCAGTCATTAACCTGATGGGTGCATTAGGTGGAATTGCTTACCTTCTGATTGCCAGTGTAATGTATTCCACAGCCAAGACCGAAGGTCTGGAGCATGTTAATTACATGCCAATCTTTATGGTGGTTGCAGGAATTATGCTGGTAGCACTGCTTATCGTGATGATTACCGTAGATGAAGTGAAGCTGAATAACCAGATGAAGGAATACGAACAGGCACATCCAGAGGAGAATCTTCTGGTAGAGGATGAAGCTGGAAATGAAGAGCTGCCTAAGCCAGTGAAGAAAAGCTTGCTGTTTCTGTTGATTTCTATTGCCTTATGGTTTATTGCCTACAATGCTATGGAGACCTGGTTTACCACCTATGCAAATAAAATGTGGAATATGAGTCTGGGCAGTGCATCCATGTGCCTGACACTGGCTACCGGCGGAGCAATTATTTCCTATATTCCTGTTGGTGTGATTGCCAGTAAAATCGGACGTAAGAAAACCATTCTTACAGGCGTTGTAGTTATGGCCAGCTGCTTTTTGTTTGCCTTTGGCTATACCTGCTTCTTCGACCACTTCCAGCCATTCTTATATGTGGTATTTGCACTGGTTGGTATGTCCTGGGCAGCCATTAATGTAAATAGTCTGCCTATGGTAGTAGAGATGTGTAAGGGAAGTGATATTGGTAAATTTACAGGGTATTATTACACCTTTAGTATGGCAGCTCAGATTGTAACACCAATCGTCGCAGGCTGGCTGTTAAATCATGTGGGATATCAGACCTTATTCCCATATGCAGCAGCATTTACCATAGCTGCCTTTGTAACCATGATGTTTGTAAAGCATGGAGATTCCAAGGCAGAGGCAAATGTAAGCATTGAGGCATTTGAGGATTTGTAGGATATAGGAGGCATAACGTGAAGAAACCATTGGTTTGGGCTCACAGGGGAGCCAGCGGATATTACCCTGAAAATACACTGATTGCATTTGAAAAGGCTGTGGAGCTGGGGGCAGACGGCATTGAATTAGACGTGCACCTTACCAAGGACGGACAGCTGGTAGTGATACATGATGAGTGGCTGGACCGTACCAGCGACGGCAGTGGATGGGTGAAGGACTACACCTTAGAGGAATTAAGAAAGTATAATTATAACAAAACCCAGCCACAGGTGGAGCATGCAGATATTCCCACGATGAGAGAGGTGTTTGAATTAATCAAGCCCACCCAGCTTACTATCAACATTGAGTTGAAGACCGGTATTGTATTCTATCCACAGATAGAAGAGATGGTACTTGCAATGACCAAGGAATATGGTATGGAGTCCAGAGTGATTTACTCCTCCTTCAATCATTCCTCCATTGTAAAAATCAGAGCATTGGATCCCCAGGCACAAACCGGCTTCCTGTATGCAGATGGAACCCTTGGTATGCCGGAGTATGGTGAGAAATATGGAGTGAATGCACTGCATCCTGCGTTATATAATCTCCAGTATCCAGGCTTTGTAGAAGAATGCCACCGTAAGCATCTGGATTTAAATGTATGGACGGTAAACGATAAGGAATATATGGAAATGTGCATCCAGGCAGGAGTACATGCCATAATAACCAATGTACCGGATGTTGTGAAGAAGGTTGTGAATAATGAATAAGAAATACTTTGGAGAAGAAGACTTTCCCCAGAAGATGGCAGAGCTTGTCACCCCCTGGAGGGAGGAACACTTAAAGGAAGGCTATTTTACCGGGTACGATGGCACCAGCATTCATTATTTGTATGCCATCCATCCCCAGGAGAAGGCAGCGATTGCCATTTCCCACGGCTTTTGTGAATTTGCAGGGAAATATCATGAGCTGATGTATTATATGTACCAGGAAGGGTATTCTGTATTCTTTGTGGAACATAGAGGACATGGATTTTCCGGACGTAAGGTGAAGGAGCTGGATAAGGTATACGTAAAGTCTTATGACGAATATGTTTTGGATTTTAAAATCTTTATGGATCAGATTGTAAAATCCTTAAGCATTTCCAAGGAATATGTGCTGTTCGCTCATTCCATGGGAGGAGCCATTGCCACACTGTTTCTAGAGGAATGTCCTGGTTATTTTAAAGCGGCAGTCCTTAGTTCTCCTATGGAGCAAATGGATTTTCGAGGAATTCCGGATTGGAAGGTGAAGCTGCTTATGGTGGTGTCCCGCTTCTTGCCATGGGAGGAGAAGTATGTACCGGGACAGCATGGTTACACAGATGCTTATACCCAATCCACCAGCAGCAGTATGTCTAAGACGCGATATGATTACGCTTATGAGATTCGTGCAGCAGTTCCACAATGCCGAACCTTTGGCGGTACCTATGCCTGGACAAGAGCCTCCATAAAGGCCACGAAAAAGGCAGTGAAGAATGCATATAAGGTACAGATTCCAGTGCTGCTTCTTCAGGCAGGACAGGATACCATGGTTCGTCCTATGGGCCAGGAGATATTTGCCAAAGAATCCGGACATACTACTCTGGTGCGTTTTCCAGAGTCTAAGCATGAGCTGTTCAATGCTACAGATGAGATTCGAAGTGAGTATTTTGACAGGGTATTTTCCTTTTTGAATCAGCAGCTTTCATCCAATGAAGGCGAATGATGGTTCTTAAATTTTTATAAACAGGGGAAATATCGTTGAGTTTCCCTATGGTTTCATCTATAATAAAGGTCATCAATTCCAACAGGATTGATGACCTTTTAAATTCATCAGGATAAAACGCAGATGGGGTAGAAATACATCCCTGGCTCTTTGGATTTTAAAGGAGCAAGAGGAAAGAGGAAGAGAATTATGTCAGAAAAAGAAAATGAATTAGAAGAAGTAAAGGATTCTGAAGTGTCGGACGATCATAAAGATAAAGAAAGTGAATATGAAGATATCTGCTATATTTGCAGAAGACCAGAAAGTATTGCAGGCAAGATGATTAAGATTCCAAATGATATCTGCATCTGTAATGACTGCATGCAAAAGACCTTTGATTCCATGGGTAACTTTGGATTTAATATGAATAATAACCAGGACCCGGCATCCATGGATTTCTCTAAAATGCCAAATATCAGTATGATTAATCTTAATGAATTGTCAGGAATGATTCCCAACAGCCAGAAGATTAAAAAGAAGAAACCAGCGGAAAATTCTGCACCTAAGGAAGACCCGGTATTAGATATTAAGAATATTCCGGCACCACATAAAATTAAGGCAGAATTAGATGAGTATGTAGTAGGGCAGGAATATGCCAAGAAGGTAATGTCTGTAGCTGTATACAACCATTATAAACGAGTGGCAACCAACACCATGGATGATATTGAAATCGAGAAGTCCAATATGCTGATGGTAGGACCTACAGGAAGCGGAAAGACCTATCTGGTTCGTACATTGGCCAGATTACTAGATGTGCCATTGGCAATCACCGATGCCACCTCCCTGACAGAAGCCGGATATATCGGAGATGATATTGAAAGCGTTGTATCTAAGCTTCTTGCCGCCGCAGATAATGATGTAGAGAAGGCAGAACGGGGCATTATCTTTATAGATGAAATTGATAAGCTGGCTAAGAAGAAAAATACCAACCAGAGAGATGTTAGTGGTGAGTCTGTACAGCAGGGAATGTTAAAGCTGTTAGAAGGAGCCGAGGTAGAGGTTCCGGTAGGTGCCAGCAGTAAGAATGCTATGGTTCCCATGACAATCGTAAATACCAAGAATATCTTGTTTATCTGTGGAGGAGCATTCCCAGATTTGGAAGGAATTATTAAGGAACGTTTGAATAAGTCCAGCTCTATGGGATTTATTGCCGATTTAAAGGATAAGTACGATCATGAAGAGAATCTACTGCAGCAGGTTACTGTAGAGGATTTGAAGAATTTCGGTATGATTCCGGAGTTCTTGGGAAGACTGCCAATTCTGTTTTCCTTAGAAGCATTAAATGAAGATATGCTGGTTCGTATCTTAAAGGAGCCAAAGAATGCTATTATTAAGCAGTATCAGAAGCTTCTAGGATTAGATGAGGTGAAATTAGAATTTGATGATGAGGCTTTGTATGCCATTGCAAGAAAGGCTCAGAAGAGAGAACTAGGTGCCCGTGCATTACGTGCCATTATTGAAGAATTTATGCTGGATATTATGTATGAGATTCCAAAGGACGATAATATAGGCTCCGTAACGATTACAGAGGATTATGTGGAGAAGAAGGGTGGACCTAAGATTGTAATGCGGGGAATTCCAGCCCTGGAATGTAAGAACAGCTAACATGATTGCCAACAGGAGAAGAATATGCCAGCCTTTTCGGTATTAATGAAACCAGCATCCAGCCTATGTAATATGTCCTGTGAGTATTGTTTTTATAAGGACGAGGCTACCAAGCGAGATATGGCCTGTTACGGTATGATGGATGAAAAGACTTTAAAAAATGTCATTCGAAAAACACTGCTGAATGCCCAGGGAAGTATTACATATGGATTTCAAGGAGGAGAACCCACGTTATGTGGAATCTCCTTTTTTGAAAAAGCGGTGGAATATGAGAAGCAGTATAACCATCACAGATTGCCTATACGGAATGCTTTTCAAACCAATGGTTATGGGATTGACGAAGCCTGGTGTGAATTCCTTGCCAAAAATCAATTTCTGGTAGGAGTGTCTATTGATGGCACCAGAACCATACACGACAAGTATCGTCATAGTGCAGCAGGAGAAGCCAGCTATGACAGGATACGTCATGCAACGCAGTTGATGGACGACTATGGTGTAGAATATAACATTCTTACGGTGGTACACCGGGAGATTGCTGAGAATATTCAGCAAATATACAAAGAGTATAAAGCAAATGGATGGCTGTATATGCAGTTTATTCCCTGCTTAGATCCATTGGATGAACAACGGGGGAAAAGTGAATATGCCCTTACCCCGAAGCTTTATGGCAGATTTCTGGTGGAGCTTTTTGACCTGTGGTACCAGGATGTAAGTCAGGGAAATCCCGTATATATTCGCCAGTTTGAAAACTACATGGGGATTCTTGGAGGATATCCGCCGGAAGCCTGCGACCAACGGGGATGCTGCAGCGTTCAGGTGGTGGTTGAAGGGGATGGCAGCGTGTATCCCTGTGATTTTTACGTCCAGGATGCATATCGCATGGGCAATCTGAATACAGACAAATTTATGGATATTTATCAGCATCCCAACGGTGGTATCAATGTAAATCGCTCCAAAAGCTTGGACCCCAAATGTAGACCGTGTCCCTGGTATGCTTTGTGCCGGGGAGGATGCTTCCGCCATCGGGATTTTATTCCGGACACTAACAGCTATGAGAATTATTTCTGCGAAAGCTATCAATATTTCTTTGATAAATGTTATGAGCGAATGAATAAGCTGGCAGCTCTCTTAATAAAATAATCATAAAGAACCTGATTGGGGAACCTGATCTATGTCATGCAGAGAACAAATCTATTCCAATGACTATTATGATTTCATTATAGAGAACAATGCATATGGAGGAGGTTACACCATAGGAGAATGCAGCAGCAATGTGGAGAATCTGTTTACCATCGAACATCGAAGGGTAGCGGATTCTCCACTTCTTTCTGTGGCAAGCTATGACTATGCTTCTATTCCCAAATGCTATAGTCTGGTAGGAGAAAACGCTTTGGAAGCTACGGGAATTCCTAGAGTATCCGTCCAGCCTTCGCTGAATCTAAGAGGAAATGGTGTATTGCTGGGCTTTATTGATACGGGAATAGATTATCGCTTGAATGCATTTCGGGATTCCGGGGGAAATACCAGAATTGAAGCAATCTGGGATCAGAGCCTGGAGGACGGAAGAGCTCCCTTCGGATATGATTACGGTGGAGAGTTTCGAAGAGAACAGATTAACGAAGCCCTAAGAACGGATGCACCCTTGGAACTGGTACCTACAGAGGATGTAAATGGACATGGAACCTATGTGGCTAGTATTGCAGCTGGAAGCAGCTATGAAGGAGGCAGCTTTATTGGAGGTGCACCGGAATGTGATATTGCCATGGTGAAGCTAAAGGAGGCTAAGAAGAACCTGACAGACTATTTCTATGCCAGCAGAAGCAATCCGGTCTATAGTGAAAGTGATATTATGACGGGAGTCAGCTATTTAAATGAGCTGGCAAATCAACTGCAAAAGCCCCTTGTTATCTGCATTGCATTGGGAACGGATGCAGGAAGCCATGGTGGCAACAGTCCCTTATCCATTTATCTTGATATTATGGCAATTCGAGGAGCCAGATGTGTGGTGTGTGCTACGGGCAATGAAGCCTCCAGTCAGCATCATTATTATGGTACGATTACAGACCCTATGACATATCAGGAGGTGGAGCTGCAGGTGCAGGGAAGGATGTCCGGCTTCACCATGGAGCTGTGGGCATTAGCACCCCAGCTATATGAAGTAGCACTGGTATCTCCAACTGGAGATGTGTTTCCCAAGAGCGTTGCGCAGCGGGGAGTAAGCCAGGAGTATCTTTTCGTTTTTGAGAACAGTCGGGTAACGATTGATTACAGAACCCCAGAAAGTACCACAGGAAATCAGCTGATTTTCTTTCGCTTTTCCAATCCGGCAGCAGGATTGTGGAAGGTGCGGGTATATTCCAGAAATGCTGTGGTAGGAAGCTTTCATATGTACCTTCCAATGGAACATATGTTGGAGCTTCCGGTGTATTTCCTGCGTTCCAATCCGGACACTACCATTGTTACGCCGGGGAATGCGGTTCGCCCGATTACAGTGGGAGGCTACAATGATGCTAATGACAGCCTGTATCTCTCCAGTGGAAGGGGATATACCATAGACGGACATGTAAAACCAGATCTGGTAGCCCCGGCAGTAGACGTACCTGGAATTCGCCAGGGTTCCTTCGGACGTCCCATCCAGCTTGCTATTGTATCCCAGACAGGAACCAGTGGGGCAGCAGCATTTACAAGTGCCGCAGCAGCACTGTATATGGAATGGGCAATTCTTTATAATGACCAAGAGTATATAAATACCACTCAGGTGAAGAATTTTCTGATTCGTGGTACCAGACAGCGACCGGATGAGCTATATCCCAACCGACAGTGGGGGTATGGTATTTTAGATTTGTACCGTGCCTTTGAACAGCTTCGTAATATGTAGATATTTCAATACAATGATTCATTGAATTTTACCTGTGTTTCTGCTACAATAACTTTAACACTTCAAAGTTAGAAAGGGCGGGAAAATGGCAAGAAGAGAAAAGAAACCACATACCATGGATTTATATCAGGCAATTCTTACGTTACAAAGTCAGGAAGAATGCTTTGAATTTTTTAAAGACGTGTGTTCTGACACAGAGATGCTTTCTATGGAGCAGCGGTATAATGTGGCGAAAATGTTAGATGAAGGCAAGACCTATCTGGATATTCAGGAAACAACCAATGCCAGCACAGCCACCATCAGCCGCGTAGGACGTGTGCTTACAGATGGAACCGGTGTGGTACTAGAAGCAATTAAAAGGAGCAATAAGGAATAAAATATGCAGGCTTTTAAAATAACTCAGGTGAAAAATTTCATGAATCTTATGCTGTGTAAGGAGACCTTTGACAGCTTTCTATTATCAGAGGCTACCATTACAACCAAGGCAAGCTTTGTTATTGATGGACATTTGGTAGAGGATTATTATGAGCCGGAAGAATTGCAGCAGTTAAGAGATCGGGGAATTTCCTGTATTTTCTATAAAGATGTAAGAAGCCTGTGTTTCGATATGATTAAAGGAAAGAAGACACCGGGATATTTTAAATTTGTTTTTTTAGATGCACCTGGTCACATTTCTAAGCTTCTTACCCAGCATGGAATATCTATGACATTATCGGATATATCCAGTCTGTCTTTGAATATTCGTTATCAAAATGGGGAATTATATGTTACCACAGGCAGTTCACTGTCAGTATTTACGCCGGATAAGAGTGTGGACCGGGCATGGGATCAGTATATCGAAAGGTTTTTGTCAGACAATGAAATTTTTTATGAAAAACTTTCGTAAAATTCTTTACATTTCAATATTATTGTGCTATTCTGACCATATGTTGGGTTTCCTTTAAAAAGACCGGCATATATTATTTTTTGGAGGTACTTTCAAATGAGTAAAGGTACAGTAAAATGGTTTAACAACCAAAAGGGTTACGGATTCATTTCTGATTCAGAAGGAAATGACGTATTCGTACACTATTCAGGACTTAACATGGATGGATTCAAATCCTTAGAAGAAGGCGCTGAAGTAGAGTATGATATAACTGATGGAGCAAAAGGTCCTCAGGCAGTTAACGTAACAGTAGCAAGATAATATTCTTCTACAAATTTAATCGTGAGTGATCAATGTACCTTATTTAGTTTATTTATAAATCAAAGCAGGACTTGAGATACAAAATGATTAAGGGATGGGCGGTGTGCATGGCATACCGCCTTTTTCTGTGGTTCGTGGACATTAAGGCCTGCAATTTTCTAAGAATGAGGAATGAAATGTATCGTAAATCGAAATTCTTACCAATAAGAGAAAATAAGAAGATACAATATTATGTAGCATATACCATCTGCTTTTTGGTAATTACAGCCGCCATCTTCTCTGTGTTTGTGGAGAATGGACGAAGTCTGGTATGGACTCCGGATGGGCTGATGCAGCATTTTAATGCACTGGTTTATTATCGTAGATGGCTATTGCAGATTATTGATACGCTGATGACGCAACATCAGTTGATTATCCCGTTATGGGATTCTACCATTGGCTTTGGATCGGATATTATTACCACACTGCATTACTATGTCATTGGAGATCCATTGACGCTGCTGTCGGTATTCGTTCCCAAAGAAAGCCAGATGGAAGGCTTTTATTCCTTCTTAATTATATTAAGAATTTATCTAGCTGGTCTGGCATTTAGCGCCTATTGCCAGTATCATAAAGAGAATCCCTTTCCAACACTGTTGGGAGCATTGGTGTATGATTTCTGTTTTTGGGTGATTGTTGCCGTACGCCATCCATATTTCCTCAATCCTATGATTTATATGCCGTTAGTCTTAATTGGTGTCGATCGTATTTTTAAGAAAAAAAAGCCAGGGCTTTATATTGCTATGCTGGCATTGGCTACGGTAAGTAATTTCTATTTTGCCTATATGATTTGTATCTTTGTTGTCATTTACACGGCAATTCGATATCTGATGATATATAGGAAAATTCAGATTCGCCAGCTCCTCACCTGGATTGGAAGATTTGTTGGTTACTCTCTTGTGGCACTGGGAATAGCAGCTACGATTTTACTGCCAGTAATAGCCATGACACTATCTACCGGCCGGGCGGATGTGGCAAGCTATCTGCCTACGCTATATCCTTTGACCTATTACATTAAGCTTATATCAGGATTTTTAATTGGTGGTTCCGGATACTGGAGCGAATTAGGATACACCGGATTGGCAGTGATAGGAATCTTTCTTTTATTCATGCATAAGAATCGGTATCGGGGCTTGAAATTGGGACTGTTGATTTTAACCTTGCTGCTACTTTTTCCTATGGGTGGACATATTTTAAATGGAGGAAGCTATGTTATTAACCGTTTTATGTGGGTGTATTCTCTGTTGGTTTCCTTTATCTTTGTAAAAATGTATCCCAGCTCTATCCATATGCAAAAAAAGAAAAAGCTGGCATTGCTTGCAGGGGGTGCCTTATATGCTATACTATGTATTTTTGCCTGGATGCGACTAGGACAGGTCTATATTCTGGTTGCTCTGGGAATGTTTGGAGCAATGCTGCTTCTCATGGTTCTTACCAGCCAGGATATGAAACAGCAGCCATGGTTCAAGCTGGTTTTGCTGGTACTGGTAATGGGCTGCCTGATTTACCAGGGAAGAGTGAAATACGCACCAGAATATAATAATTATGTGGAGGAATTTCAGGAGGCGGGTACGGCATTAGATACATTAACCAACCAAGCACCAGGGTCATTGCTGAATGTATTAAAGGATGATAGCTATTATCGATATGAGACCAACATTAATGCAGAAGAGAAGAACTCTGCAATGCAGGTAGGTCAAAATGGAGTGGCATACTATTTTAGTCTGGCAAATCCTTATATTAATCAGTTTCAGCGAAGTGTTGATTTAAACCAAACCAGAGATTTCTGTTACTCAGGTCTGGATGGAAGAACCATCTTAGATCTTATTAGCTGTGTTAAGTATTATATTATTCCCAGTCATCGTCAGGATTTGCTTCCTTATGGGTATGACCAAAGAGTAGTTACAGGAATGATTGCAAATGAGGAGGGAAGACAGCAGGAGTATTGCGTTTATGCCAATAGCAATGCGCTTCCATTAGGCTTTGCAACTTCCAGCTATATAGACCAGAAAGAATTCCAAAAGCTGACAGCAACCCGAAAACAGCAGGCATACCTTCAGGGGGCAGTCGTTGATACAGAAGAATTGCAGTGTGGAACAAAATTGTTGCAGGATTTGAATTTTACAGATGAAAGCATTCCGTATGAAATACAGGCTGAGTCAGGGGTGGAAATTACGGATCATACGTTTACTGTAACACAGGAGAAGGCCAAGGTGACATTGATACTAACAGGCTTGGCTCGTAGTGAGACCTATCTTCTTATGGAGGGCTTAAACTATCAGGATACAGCTACCAGCAGTGATGTGCGTTCAGAGGATCGGGTACACATTAATGTAAGCGCGGACAATGTTACCAAGAAACTGACGTATCTTAGTCGACAGAATAATTTTTACAGTGGAATTGAGGATTATCAGTTGAATCTGGGATATAGGGAGAGTGGTGTAACTAGAATCACCTTAAGCTTCTCTGAGAAGGGCCAGTACTCCTTTGATGAAATGAAGGTGGTATGCCAGCCCATGAGTCAGGTAAATGAACAGCTAGATACGTTACAGGAGAATACCTTAGATCATGTTGAACTAGGAATCAACAATGTCACAGGAGAAATTGCATTAGAGCAGGAGAAATTACTATGTGTCATGCTTCCTTTTAGCACTGGATGGACTGCATATATTGATGGCACAGAGGCTAAGATAGTAACCGTTGATGAAATGTATATGGGAGTTATGGTTCCAGCAGGAGAACATCAGCTTCAATTTATCTATATGACGCCCTATTTAAAACAGGGAATGATGATCAGTCTGGCTTCGATTGCTGTTATTTTGCTAATGGGAATAATTCATTGGAGATATAAAAAAAGGAAAAACAATGCAGAATAAGAGGATAACATTACAGGAGAAATCAAATTACATTGGTTTGGATTTCTTTAAAATCATTGGTGCTTTTCTGGTGGTAGCCATTCATATTCATCCGTTGAAGTCATACTCTTTGGGGGCTTCCTATGTGCTGACAGAAATTATCTGCAGGGTAGCTGTCCCTATTTTCTTTCTATGCAGTGGCTTCTTTCTGGGGGGAAAGCTGCAGGATTGGAAGAAAACCAGAAAATATATTGGGCATATTCTGAAGATGTATGTGCTATGGACCATACTCTATATGCCACAAATATTTCTCCGATTCTGGAGTGCTACAGATACCGTTTTAACGAACATGCTGAGAATTGGCCAGCGAATACTGCTGATTGGTTCTTATATCCAGCTATGGTATCTTCTGGCTACCATAGTTGCAGTATGGATTTTATATCTTTTGGTTCACAGTATTGGTTTTTCGAAGAAAACAGTGTTATGCATTGCCTTTTTATTATATGTGATAGGACTTCTTGGAAATGGATATGCTAAGCTTACCATGAGTTCACAGGTAGGCAGAGCAGTCCTTGTTGCATACAGAATAATCCTTTTGACTACAAGAAATGGCATATTTTTTGGACTGCTTTTCATAGCCTTGGGATACTATATTGGGATACATAAGAACAAAATAAAAAAATATCCGTACTTTTTGTTAGGAGTTGTTAGTCTTGTGCTAATGTATCTAGAGGATAGGGCAATTACCAACTGGATTGGGGAAGGCGCCCACGATATGTATCTTTTTACTGTCCCAACAGCAGTGTTCCTGTTTTTAGGCTTTGCCTTTTGGAATATTAAGGACAGGTATCAGGGTGTTGGAGCCAGGCTGAGGCAGTATGCAACAGATATATTCTTAGTGCATTTACTGATAAATTTCTATAGTAAGAGATTTCTTGGCATGTTTGGGGTGAAGCTTAATAATAGTTTGCTGCACTATGTGATTGTAATAATCCTAAGTATTGTGATATCCTGTTTACTTCAACAGGTTAGAAAATGGCGAAAAGCAAAATAAAATTCATTGTTTTATAAGGGGTAGAAATGAGACAGAAAAAACGAATTTGTATTGCAGTAACATTGCTGATTATCGTTACTTTATTTAGTGGATGTGGAGTATTAGATACCTTCCATTCCTCTGTAACTTCAGAGCTGGGGAAAATGGTAGTGGGGGAGCCTGAAATTATTGAAAGTATCTCAGAGGATAAATATGCATATCATTCCTTGTCGGAGGAAGAACAGCTGGTATATGACCAAGTACTTGATGCCATCCTACAGCAGACAGACATGGTTCCAGTTTCTACCAAGGATATCAAGGTGCTGCAAAAGGCATATGACTGTGTGATGGCAGATTATGGCGGTCTGTTCTGGGTCAGCGGATATCAGTATAATACCTATACCAGCGGGAAGACCGTTTTGGGATTGGAATTTATGGGTAATTATACTATGAGCCGGGAAGAAAGAGCAGCCTACCAGAGTCAGATTGATGCCAAGGTGGAAGAGTGGATGGTAGGCATATCCCCTGGAAGCAGCGATTATGAGAAAAGTAAGTATGTTTTTGAAACTCTAATTTCCCAGGTGGAATATGATGTGTCTAGTGATAATAATCAGAATATACTTAGCGTGTTTTTAAATCAGAAAACAGTTTGTCAGGGATATGCAGATGCGGTGCAATATTTACTAACGCAGTTGCAGGTACCAACCACGATTATCACAGGAAATGCCAATGGAGAACCACACGCCTGGAATCTGGTGCTACTGGACGGAGCATATTATTATATGGATGTAACCTGGGGCAATAGTCGTTATTTAGACCAGGATGCCACAGAGAAGAAAACGCTGAATTATGCTTATTTAAATGTAACGACCCAGGAACTTTCACAAACCCATATTCCAGATGGAACCTTCCAGCTGCCGGATTGTGACAGCACCCAGGATAATTACTTTGTTCAGGAAGGCTTGTATTTTGACAGCTGGGATTATAAAGCAATTGGAGAAAAGATACAGGCTGCATGGAAGCGTAAGGATGAGCAGGTATCCGTTAAGATGGCAGATGATGACCTGTATCATCGCTTACTATCTTATTTTATATCAGAAGGGCATATTAGTGATTACTGTAACGGAATTCGTGCTCTTAGCTATATTCAGGATGAGGAACACCGGGTATTAATTTTTAAACTGGATTAATTCCACTGGTTAGAAAAAAACAATAAAATATTATAAAATCTTTCTAAAATCTATTTACAAACGGAAGTTTTTGATTTATCATGACGTGGTAATGAAAACCACGTGTGGAAAAAGTGAAAACCGCATTTGTATGAAACAGGAGGCTACCGTATGTATAAAATTATTATTGACAGCTGTGGAGAGCTGACAGAAGACATGAGAAAGGATGAGCATTTTTGTAATGTTGCTCTTTCTATCGATATAGATGAACATCATCTAGTAGATGATGAAACCTTTCAACAGGCAGACTTCCTTGAAATTATAAAACACAGTGAAAGCAGTCCAAAATCTGCTTGTCCTTCTCCAGATGCTTATATGAATGCAATGGATTGTGAAGCAAATCACATTTATGTTGTTACCTTATCGGCACAGTTAAGCGGCTCTTATAACAGTGCCTGCTTAGCCAGAGATTTATTCCACGAGGAGCATGGGGATAAGAAGATTCATGTATTTGACTCCAAATCAGCTTCTATTGGGGAGACCTTAATCGGCAAGAAGATTGCAGAATGTGAAGAAGCAGGAATGGATTTTCAGCAGACCATTCAGACGGTAGATGATTATATTGAACAGCAGCATACCTTCTTTGTTCTTGAAACATTAGAGACTTTAAGAAAAGCGGGACGCTTAAGCCACCTGAAGGCCTTGCTGGCAACCACCTTAAATATCAAGCCAATTATGGGCTCTACCCCAGAGGGCACAATCTGCCAGCTAGGGCAGGCAAGGGGCATGAATAAGGCATTAGACAAAATGGTAAGCTCGATGTTAGATGCTACAAGAAACTGCGAAACCAAAATTCTTGCAATTTCCCATTGCAACTGCAAGGAACGTGCGTTATTGTTAAAGGAGAAAGTTGAGAAAATGGCAACCTTCAAGGAAATCTTTATTGTAGATACCGCAGGAATCAGCAGTATGTATGCCAATGACGGCGGCGTTATTATGGTAGTATAAATAACCGAGATTCCTTGAAGTTAAGAGGATGGTATGACATATCAGGAAATCATAGATATCATTGAACATAAGAGACGATTTGGAACGGCAAGTGGATTGGAAGTATCCACAGAGTTATTATCATTATTGCATCATCCAGAGCATGACATGAGAATCATTCATATTGCCGGCACCAATGGCAAGGGTTCAACGGCAGCTTTTATTAGTAGCATACTAAGAGCTGCCGGTTTTTGCGTGGGGCAGTTTACTTCGCCTCATTTGATACAGTTTACAGAGCGGATTCAGGTAAATGGACAGCAGATTCCCAGAGACAGCGTAGTGAAATACGGACAACAGATTCTAGACTTGGAGCCTAAGCTGGTGGAAATGGGAAAAGCACCTACCATGTTTGATATTTGTCTTGGCATGGCACTGTTATATTTCCAGGAACAGCAGTGTGATTATGTTATCTTAGAGACCGGTTTGGGGGGACGGCTGGATTCTACCAATGCCATAGACCATTCACCGGTGGTAACAGCAATTACCAATATTGGACTGGATCATACAGCAATTCTGGGAGATACCATAGAACAGATTGCCAGGGAAAAGGCAGGAATTATTAAGGCAGGAACCACAGTGGTTCTGGCACCTATGGAGCCTAAAGCAGCAGAGACAATCATCTCCTGCTGTACCTCAGATATCCCAGTGATACAGGCCCAAGAGGCTGTGTTGGAAGAGGAGTATCCGGGGATTGTGCTGGGACTTATGGGAGCATACCAGAAGGAGAATGCTGCACTGGCAATGCTGGCAGTACAGCAGCTGATGACCCATGAGAAGAACTTATTCTTAAGTAACTATATGCAATCCCTTCGTAAGGGAGCACAGGAGCCTTGCCGCAGCGGCTGCGATGGAATCTGTAACCAGTGTGACCAGAACCAGAAGATGGATTCCTATGAGGATTGGAAGAAGGAAGTGATTCGTCAGGGCCTGGAGAAAGCTGTGTGGCCGGGACGAATGGAGCTTGTTGGCATCAGTCCAAGGATGATTCTGGATGGAGCCCACAATCCCCAGGGGGTACAGGCATTAGCAGAAAGTCTTAGAGCCTTGTACCCGAGGCAACGCTTTATCTTTATGGTGGGCGTATTGGCAGATAAGGATTATCCCACTATGATCCAGGAGATGATTTCCCTGGGGGAACAGTTCTATACCGTTACAGTAGAAAGCACCAGGGCTTTGCAGGGACAAAAGCTGGCGGAATATATTACAAGCCAGGGAGTACCGGCACAGCCATGTGACAATATTGGTGAGGCCATGGCATTGGCAAAAGAACAGTGTAACAACACAGAAAGTGGAGGAGTAGTAGTATTTGGCTCCCTGTATTTTATTGGCTCCGTAAAGGAATGGTTGTTGGAACATGATGAGAAGCAAGAACAATAGTTATCCCATATCATTTAACTACATATTAGTCATACTTTTGTTGATTTCCTCCTTGCTGCAGTTTATGCTTCAACCAATGGATGATGCAAATCCTGTCAGCGTGCCCCATGGACCGGTGTGGACACAGGAGTCTGGGATTGCAGCATCTACTGAAAGCAATACCAGTGAAAATCAAACCAGCAGCATTCAGCGTCTTGTGATGACGTCTATTTCCTGTGGGTATCTTTCCCTTCGTATGGTACGGTTGGTTTTTAATAAATTAGGATTCAATCATTCCTGTCTGGGGGAGCATTTTCAATTCTTAAATCCCCACAGCATCTATATACATTCCATAACACCAAGAAGCAATGCAGTGATTATGTCTTATATTCACTGTCAAATCGGTGAGAAGCATTTCCAGATGTAACAGAAGAAACATAGGATAAGCCTGTAAATGATACAGGTCTTTTTGTAGTGGACAAAATCATAGAGGGTAATGGGGTATCCGTTACCAATGGAGGAAAAAATATGCTTACAACGATAATAGAGGTGCTTTTAGTTGTTATTGTGGCAGGTGCTGCAGCATTTGCCATCTATCTGGAATATCGTCCGGAGGACAAGAATCAAAAACCATGGGAACCGGAATCAGGAGAAGAGGAATCAGGGAATGAGAAACATGGTGGTGATCATAGACATAAAGCAGGAGGACATCAGTAATGGATATGCTACAGATAATAGCCTTAGCAGGAGGCTTGGCACTTTTCCTATGCGGGATGAATATGATGGGGGAAGGGCTTCAGAAGGCATCTGGCAGCCAGCTTACCGTTATATTAGAGAAGCTTACCAGAAATCCCATCAAGGCAGTTTTATTTGGAACAGGCATTACTGCCATTATTCAGTCTTCCTCTGCCACAACGGTTATGGTGGTAGGCTTCGTTAACTCTCGCCTCATGGACTTGCAGCAGGCGGTAGGCGTGATTATGGGAGCTAATATAGGAACCACCGTTACGTCATGGATTCTAAGCCTTACAGGAATCCAGGGAGACAGCTTGCTGCTACAGCTTATGAATCCCAAGGCCTTTGGTCCCATCCTTGGAATCATAGGAATTGTTCTCGTGATGTTCTTTCATCAGGAGAAGAAGCGTCAGATTGGAAGTATCTTTTTGGGCTTTGCAATTTTAATGTATGGCATGGAAACTATGAGCACGGCAGTGGCTCCCTTAGCAGAGAATCCCCAATTTATGCAGCTGATGGTTCGGTTTTCCAATCCGCTGCTGGGGGTTATTATTGGAGCAGTATTAACGGCCATTATTCAAAGCTCTTCGGCATCGGTTGGCATTCTTCAGGCCTTTTGCCTTACGGGAAGTATTTCCTATGCCACTGCACTTCCCATTATTATGGGACAAAATATTGGTACCTGTATTACTGCAATCCTGGCATCCATTGGTACCTCCAGAAATTCCAAGCGGGCGGCTTGTATTCATCTAAGCTTTAATGTGATTGGAACCATACTGTTTATGAGCGTGTTTTATTTTATCAATGCACTTTCTCCTTTTACGTTCTTGAAGGAATCTGCAAGTGTAGCAGGAATTGCTGTCATTCACAGCTGTTTTAATGTGGCGGTAACTCTGGTGCTTCTTCCATTTTCCAAACAGCTGGTGGAACTTGCCAGGCTGCTGCTGCCGGAGGATGCATCTGAGAAGCAGGCTGCCTGTCAGCGGAATCATGCCACCGGGGAAACCAATATAGAGCATACCCTTATGGAAGATGCAGACCGCTTTATCGACCAGCGGTTTCTTGCAAATCCGGGACTGGCAATGAATCAGTCCTGTCGAAGTATGGACAGCATGACAAGAGAACAAAAACAGATGATAAGATATGTAAAGGATAATTTCTGGAATATGAATAAAAGCAGTTATCGTCTGCTGCAGGATATGCTTCAGATTATGGGAGAGCAGGAAAACCGGCTTCGCAGCTACATAAGAAAAATATCCCAGCAAGAATTATCCAAAGAGGAGAGTCTGCAGCTTCAGCGACTAAATCTTGGAATCAACCAGCTGATAGAGCGGCAGAATCAGATAGACAGCCTAAGCAAGGCTGCCAGAAAAATGTATAAGAATAACGAACAGTTCTCAAGAGAAGGCAGAAAGGAAATCGACATATTACTGAGCGACGTTTGTGATGGTACCTTCCATGGAGATGTAAGTGAAATTCGTAAGCGACATTTTAAGCGAATGGAACGCGGAAAATGTACACAGAAGCTGGGACTTCGGTTTTTCGAAATCCTGGACTGCTGTGTGGGTATGGCAAAATAAGGAGGGGATTTGAAATCAATGGAATTTTAACCGGTATGCTTGCTAGAAGACGAACCCGGTGCATCCCCGTATACGCTTTTGTAATTGCGGCAAAAAACAGAATAATCGGAATAGCCAAGCATTTCGGAGATTGCAGATAGAGGATATAATTGCAGTTGAATTAAATGAGCAGCCAGCTCCATTTTGATACATTTGAAATAATGCATCATGGTGGAGCTTGTTTCTTGTTTAAATAATCGGGATAAATACGTCCGGTCTATTTGAATATGCTGAGCCAGCTGGGAACCAGAGATGCATTGATAACGGTGACTGTACATGTAGGTGATTGCCATTCGAACAGGGTAGGAGTAGGTGGAAGTATCATGACGTTTTAATTGATTGATTAATAGGGTAAGATAATGCAGGTTGCAGTTAACCAGTGCAGGCAGTGAATGGCAGGGAACCATTGCATAGAAGAATAATTGCTTCGTCTCCTGGGCAATCTCCTTAGGCAGCCCTTCCCTCTCAGCCAGGTCAGTGCATACAGAGAAATTGGATGCAATATATAATTTTAGAACGTCAATATCCTGGTTGGTAATAGATTCTAATTCCTCATTGTCCTGATATTGTTGAGAAAAATCCACGGTATGCTGAATGTCCCGTAGCAAAATAGATTCCTCAATGGTGCGTCGCATAGTTGTCATCATAGGAATCCATTGATCATCTCGTTGAGATTGGATAGAACGAAATTCATAATCATATTGTGTTTGATATTTGTTTGTTTTCATAGATGCAATATATCACAAAAAAATAGTATATACAACAAATCAACATTTCCTCGCAGGGATTGGATGATACATTGGTACTATAAGAAATCATAGAATGCGGTATAAATAAGGAGGAGAACATCGTGTCAAAACAACCTAATATTATCATTATTAATCCAGATGAAATGCGTTGGAATACCATGGGACATATGGGCAATCCGGCGGCTCACACACCCAATCTGGATGCTTTTGCCAGAACAGAGGCAGTATCCTTTGATCATGCATACTGTCAAAATCCAGTATGCGTTCCCAGTCGCTGTAGTTTTTTCACAGGGTTATATCCCCATGTAAATGGTCACAGAACCATGGCACATTTGTTACGGAGTCATGAGACCAGTATGCTTAAGGAGTTAAAGGATGCTGGCTATTATGTGTGGATGAACGCCAGAAATGATCTTGTGGCAGGTCAGGTTCCCGGTCTTGTAGAAAGTCATGCCAGTGAAATTTTCTATAATTTACATAAAAATGCACCGAAAGCAAATCCTCAGGCATTGATGAAAATGATGGCAGGCTCCAAAAGTGAATATCCCTATTCTCATTTTAAGGGAGTAGTACCTGATAGCAGTCCACAGGTGCAAGGAGATTTAGGCGATGCCCTTGGAGCAATTGACCGTATTCTTCATCCAGTGGATGACCGTCCATTGTGTCTTTTCCTTGGCTGGCAAAATCCACATCCACCCTATATGGTGGAACAGAAGTATTATGATAGGATAGATGCCCACAAGATAGAAGAGATTCTTGACCCGAAAGATACACAAGACAAATGTAAACTGGAACAGGCACTGAGAACCAATCAGAAAATGGATAGCTATACCACAGAGCAGTGGAAGGAAATGCGACATGTCTATCTGGCACAGTGTGCCATGGTGGATGATTTATTCCAGATGGTATGCCAGGCGTTAAAAGAGGCAGGAATCTATGATAATAGTGCCATCTTCTTTCTGTCTGATCACGGAGATTATGCAGGAGACTATCATATTCCTGAGAAGGCTCAAAATTCCTTTGAGGATGTACTTACAAGAGTACCATTTTTAATAAAACCACCTAAGGGAGAAGCACTGGATGCAGGCGTAAGTCATAGCCTGGTGGAATTGGTAGATTTCTACGCGACTGCCCTGGATTATGCAGGGGTGGAACCAAGCCATGATCATTTTGGCAAAACCCTGCGACCAGTCATTGGAAATAGAGAGGAAAAGGTTCGAAAATATGCTTTCTGTGAAGGCGGTCGCAGACCAGGAGAAATCCAGGCAGATGAATGGCATATTGCAGGTCCCAATGGACAAAATCCAGCGGGAGAATATTATCCAAGACAGTTGGCGCAATCCATTGACGAGAATCACATGAAGGGAACCATGATTAGCGATGGAAACTTTAAATACATTGAACGCCTGGATGGCAGTAATGAGTTATATGATTTAAAGAATGATCCTGGTGAAGTGTGTAATATTTACCAGCAACAGAAGGATAGTCCTAAAGTGTTGGAGTTGCAAAGAGCACTGTTGCATTGGTATCAGGAGACCTGTGATGTGGTGCCAAGAGAGTATGACAGCAGATTTTCAGCAGAAATGATTTGGGCGAAGTGCTGCGGTATGTGTCCTCCAGAGCTGGAGGAGGATGCAAAAGCATTTATTGCTACAGGAGCAGATATACAAGTCTGTATCCGATATGTGATGCAGCGAGTCTTAGAAATGAGTAGGTAAGATGGTTCTCCATAGAACGAATAATAAGCCACTGGGACATTAGAACCGTTCCTGTGGCTCATTTTGGATTATTTCATCAGTCGTTCATATTCTTCCTTGGTAAGGGGCATAACAGAGCCATGTTTGCAGCCTTCTGGGAGAGAATATTCCGCAGGTGACAGGCGATGGAAAATTCCCTGGGATAATTCTTCCTTGGTGGCGATACTAGGGAAGTAGCCAACATTTTCATTATCTAAGATAAAGCCGTCCATAAGAAGAACATAATGCGCACCATCTTCAATTGGATAACAGCATGGACCTTCTACTCCATGTTCCTCTGCAACCACTGGGGTCAACATCTCAAATCCAGTGGTAATATTGCGGCTTCGTTCACATTGAATAACACATCGGGTTTCTCTCTTGGTGAAGCGATAGTACCAATCATCAACATGAATGGTGGTAGAATCAATGAATTGCACATATTCCCTTGGAACTTCATCTTCAAAGACCTTCTCACCCGCTACATTAGGAAATGCTGGGATAAGAGTTTCCGGCTTGCTGAAAGAATAGAAGTCTTTGGTTCTTGCATAATGAACTTCCAGGTTGGCGGTTCCTGATGGAGCTCCAGAGAATGCCATAACATAGTCCTTCTGGATTGGGTCATAGCATACCTTCGGTGCCCATACATTTGCAATGGAACCATCAGACACTTGCACCAGCTTGCCATCGCTCCAGTGTACCAGGTCTTCCGAGTCCCAGACAACGATGCTTTTGCTGCCTGAATTAAGGAAGTTCTTCCACATTTGTGCCTGGTCTGTGCTGGCCAGGGCTTCCATATCAATTTCTCCATCTTCGTTGAAATATTCATCCCGAAGATTCATGTTAAGGTCTGTGGCAATTACATAATATTTGCCATTTATGATATTGCGAAAGATGTGGGGGTCTCTGACTGCTTTCGTGCCCACGGTTGAAGTCAGGATGGCATCTCCCTTGTTTAATGGTGCGAAGTGAAGACCATCACGGCTGGTAGCCATGAACACACGCTGGTCATCTCTACCAGCACCGGCCCAGGTAAAATAAGCATATAAATACCCATAAGTTTCCATCATATTTTTCTCCTTTTGTTTCCGTTCTTTTCTGTTTTCATTTTAGGTGGAATGATGGAATGGTTCAATGGTTATTCTTGCGAAGAAATTGACTTTTTTTCCGGACGGAGATATAGTTACGTCATGAATAATATTAGAATTGATTATTGCGATTATCATGGTACCAATGCATTGGGAGATAGAATCACACGTCCAAGTGGCGGGGATGATTATCTTTTTCTATTCTTTCATACGCCCATGGAGATAAAGATGGGAAGGAAAATTACTTCCATACAGCCAGGAGGGTGCATTCTGTATACGCCTGGAACACCACAGGATTATTGGGCCATCCGTGAGTTTACCAACAGCTTTGTACATTTTCAGCTGCTGGATTCTGAAGCCATCAAGGATTGTGATTTTCCTGTAAATGAGGTTTTTTACCCCAGACACCGAGAGGTTATAGATCGATTGCTGCAACAATTGTATGTGGAGAATAGCGAACGTGCTCCCCATTATGAGGAGATGCAGAATCTGATTCTTCGTCAGATTTTCATGGAGTTATCCAGACAGAGCACAGAAGCTGTGGAGGGGATAGCTGCTGATATTGGTGTGTTCCATGTGGTTAAGAATGCTCGCAGAGAGATTCTGACACATCCAACCACCAAATGGAATGTGGAGAGTATGGCGGCGTTAACCCATATGGGGGTGAGCCAGTTCTATCACTATTATACCAAGTTCTTCGAAAAATCCCCTAAGGCCGAGTTGCTGGAGGTAAGGTTAGAACGAGCAAAATATCTCCTTTTGAATGAGAGCTTGACGGTGAGCCAGGTGGCATTACACAGTGGATTTCAGGATACCTCACATTTTATTCGATATTTCAAGAAACATGTAGGGGTTACACCGTTACAATATAAATTGGAGCAGGAATGAAGATTTCCAGTGTAAAAAATAGGACACTGGAACCGTTTCCCCAGGCTCAAATATCTTTGACCCATTCCCAGAAAACCTTAGCCGTAGGTGGAAGTACCTGGTTTCGTTTACGGATCATATAGAGTTCGGAAATGTAAGGCTTATCTGCAATCTCTAGATATACATAGTTTTGGCTGCTAGGATCGCGCTTTACAGATTCGGGACAGATTGCAATTCCAATGTTCTGTGAGATCAGAGGGAGAATGCTGGATACCTGATTGTACAGACACAGAATCTGAAGACTGTAGTGACCATCTGATATCCAGTGTCGAATCTCACCCTGTAATGGTTCACCAGATGGAATCATGAGAGGATATTGATATAAGTCTTTCAAGGTGACGCTTTTTAGACTACCAAGTGGATGTTCGTGACTTACAACAGCAATCCATGGTTCTGTCTTCAGTGAGACGGATTCCAGATTTGAGTTATGGAATGGACTACGTAAGAAGCCGATATCACTAATTCCCTGTTCGACTCGATCGCAGACATCGTTACTACTTCCACACCAGATGTCATAGCGAATCTGTGGGAATTGAGATTGGAAATGAGGGATGATCTCCGGGAAGATACTGCTGCTGCAGGTCTCTGTCGCACAAATGGAAAGCATTCCTTTCATGGTGTTTTCCCTCATTTCTAATACGTGTTCTTTCGTGAGGGTAGCCAGATTTAAAATAGCTTCCGCCTGTTGAACCAGGTATTCTCCCTCCTGAGTAAGCTGTAGCTTACGCTTTCCCCTGATAAAAAGTGGTCCGCCCAATTCCTCCTCTAATTGCTGCAGTTGGCGACTAAGTGGAGGTTGTGCCATATTCAATTTTTGCGTTGCATGGGTTATGTTTTTCTCTCTGGCAACGGCTAGAAAATATTGTAATGTTCTTAATTCCATTTTACGATACCTTTCAAGTATGATTGTTATTCTATTATATGTATTTTATAATAATGAATCAACATGATAAAATACATTTATCATGAATACGATAAAACTACCCGAAAAAATAAAAACAGGAAAAATAAATACAAAAATCAAAACGGATGTCATGATCCATCTGGATATGTCTATGGTGGGTGGAATGTTTGGCGCATACGCATTATTATGTAGAAATAGAAACTTTGGTTCTGCTCAGACGGGAAATCTGATCTATCTGGTTCTAAGAACCATGGATGGCAATTGGCAGGAATGTGCGATTCGAGTGGGAGCGCTATTGATATACTCTATATTTATTGCTCTGTCATACCTACTGCCTCGTTATACTAAGAGAGATGTCCGACAGATATGTCTAGGTGTGGAGGTTGTTGGTGTATTGATTACCGGAATGATTCCCGGAGAGATCAATCAGATTGCGGCATTATATCCTGTATTTGCCATGACAGCATTACAGTGGGGCAGCTTCAGTGGAACAAAGGAATACTATAGTGCCAGTGTGTTTTCCACAAACAATTTGAAACAGGTGGTAATCTCCGGATTGGATTACTTGCAGACAAAAGATGAGGTGCATATTAGAAAATTCCGGTTTTTTCTTGTGACTCTACTGAGCTTCCATATAGGAGTGGTCCTGGGAGCCATTGTAGTTAACCAATGGTCAGAAAGAGGAATCTGGTGGAGCCTTCTATTACTAAGTGCAGCGTTGGTTCTGTTGAAAATAGAGGATGAAAATGAGAAAATATTGTGTAACAAATGTTCTTAAGACAATGATAAAAATGGAGGTATAGAGAAATGGCAGAGATGAGTGAAACAAAAACAGATTTTTGTGGGGTGATGGATCAGAAGGAAATCTTCCGTCAGATGAAGGTGACAAAGGATGAATCCTGGGGTAAAATGATGGAACATCTAAAGAATGATCGAGGCATGGACATTGTGGATCTTTGGAAAAGAGGAGAAGCACTGAACTATCATGCTGAGTATGAGCAGGCAGCCCCAAGACTGGCGCTGTATCCTCCAAAAGACGGAGAAGCTAAGGGGGCAATGATTATCTGCGCAGGAGGAGCATTTATCTTCAAATCATGGAATGAGGCGGAACCAGTGGCGGATTACTTCTATGAGAAGGGATTCTATACAGCCATTCTGGATTATCGTGTTACTCCATATGAGAATACCGATAGTGCAGCAGATGGACATCGCGCCATTCGATATCTACGGGCAAATGCTAAAAAGTACAACATTGCTCCAGATCATATTGCCATTGGTGGATTCTCAGCTGGGGGAATTCTATCCAATATTGCCGCAACTACGTATCAGCCAGGTAATCCAGAGGCAGAAGACGAGCTGGAACGCTATTCCTCCAGACCCGATGCAGTGTTCTTAGGTTACGGTGCTTTTCCACGCGGAATCAAGACGGCGGAGCTGGGATTTGATTTCCAGGCTCAGGCGAAGCTGGCCAGGGTGTCACCGGAACTTCTTCTGACCCCAGATTGTCCACCATATTTTATGTTCCAGACCATCTCGGATGATCCTAGAATGATTGCCAATATGTCAATACGTCTCGCAGAGATGGGCATTCCATTTGAGGTCCATACCTTCGCTGGGGGAAATCATGGTAACGGACTGTTCGATGGAAGAAATGAAGTAGAAGATTATCCTCATACCGCCCATTGGGCCCAGCTTTGTGGAGAGTGGTTGGAGATGCAGGGATTTGGGGTTAAGTAGAAATTAGTTATAGACACGAGGGAGAGTAACCATATGAGGAGATTTAAGGAAGCAAAAGCCATTTGGCTGGATGACAGTGGTTTACAGGAGAACAGAAATAACTTTGCTGGTTTTTATACGCATTTATCTATGGAGAAGGATGAGCCGGTGGTGATAGCCCTTACGGCAAGATCCTATTATCGCTTGTATGTGAATGGTGAGATGATAGCAAATGGACCCGCCAGAACCGCAGAACATTACGGCCGAATCGATGAAATACAGGCGATATTGCCGAAAGAGTGTGATCTTGCAATCGAAGTTGTAGCATATGGAAAAACTCCGAAGTACTGTAATGATTGTACCTTAGAGCCGGGAATTCTTATTGCCGAGGTGACGACAGAAGATGGAAGTGTGCTGTCTGCCACGGGGAAGATTGATTGGAGCTGTCAGGAATTGAATCTTCGAAGAGGACTTGTGGAGACCATGAGTCATAGCAGAGGAATTGTGGAGTACTATGACCTAGATCAGGAGAGCTTCGCCTGGAGGAGACAGAAGGGAGAAAGGGTGCCGGTCCTTGTGGAAGAGGACATTCGTTATCTTAAGAGAAGGGCGCCTTATCCTAATTATCATAAGACAGCAGTCAGACAGTTCCTTTCCGTTGGAGATATGGTGGCTAGAGAGCATGGTATGGCAGAATCCAATATTGAATTAGCCAGAATGATGAATCCAGATTGGTATCAGCTTATTCCAGAGGAGAATCAGTTTCTGGAAGGTCTGCTCCGAGAAGAGGACGGACCATTTACGGGGACGTATGAATTAGGCCAGGGAGAGATTACGGTAAGAAACGGAAAGAAGCCGGCAGGAATCTTGTGGGAGACAAAAGAGAATCTGGTGGGATTTCTATCCTTCCATATTGAAGTAGAGAAGGATTGTGTTCTGGATATTCTTCATTCGGACCATTTAAGTATCAAGGGGACGTTAGAGGGCAATACCTATGCGACGCGTTACTGCTTAGCACCGGGAAGTTACGATCTCATGCCATTTGAACCGAAGCTCATTCGTTACCTGAAATTCATTGTGAGAACCAAGGGGAGCGTAAGAATCTCCGATATAGTGATTAGAGATGATTCCTATCCTGATGAGAACGCCACCTTCTTCTCTTGTAGTGATGGAGATCTAAATCGAATCTATGAAGCTGCAAGGAAGACGCTAACCTTGAATACGCTGGATATATTCATGGATTGTCCAGAGAGAGAACGAGGGGGATGGTTATGTGATTCCTATTTCACCTCAAGAAGTGCATGGCACATGTATGGAGATGCTCGGGTGGAACAGGACTTTATGGAGAACTTCCTGTTGACAGACCCAGATTGTATGTGGAATGGCTTCTTTCCAGAGGTGTATCCAGGAGTTCATAGGGATCCCCAGGATGTGGGGATTCGCAACTGGTCCTTCTGGCTTATCTTGGAATTATGCGATTACTATGAGAGAACGGGGGACAGAAGCCTCTTCGAGAGATATGAGGCACGTATTGATCGTTTCATAGAAGGAGTCCTGAGTCTAAGAGGGGAGAGTGGATTGTTAGAGAACTTGGATGTGGCCTTTGTGGATTGGTCCCTATCTAATGATGCCAATGCATTGGGACCGATTTCCATTCCTAATAACTGCCTCGCCGTGTATATGTTGGAACAGCTGGCCTTAGTATATGGCAAGACCAAGCTTAGGGATGTTGCAAATGAGATGCGTCTTGCTATTGAAGGAATAGAGGAAGGTATCTTCTATGGCAAGGGAGATGGAGCATCCTGGGATTCGAAAGAGAAGAGGCTGAGCCGGAACAGTCTTCAGACGGAAAGTGGAATCGCCTTGGAGCTGTGGAGCGGATTCCATGGAAAAGAGACTCCTTATGTTCAGCAATTCGTGGAGACTATGGGATATCAGCCTCGCTATGTTGCTGATCCTAAGATTGGTAAATCCAATCTATTTATCGGATTGATGATTCGATTTGGCATGCTGGAGAAGCTTGGGCAGATTGACACTCTTGTGAAGGAAATGAAGGCCTTATACCTGGAGCAGCTGCGTATTGGAACAGGTACGTTGTTTGAAGGCGTGGCAGAACGAAGCGGTTGTCATGGATTTAACAGTTATGCAGGAACGTTATTAAGCAAACATGTGTTAGGACTTGGAACACCAATGGAGCAAACCAAGGAGATCATCATCTCTCCGCATCCAGGAGAATTGAACTGGGCCTCAGGCAGTGTGGCCACTAGTGACGGACCGGTACTGCTACGATGGACTTCAGATATGTATTCTCATGAATTAGAATTGACCATTCATTATCCAAAGAATTGGAAGATGGTATATGAGTGGCCGGTGGAATTGAAGGGGTGGAAGATTCGGGTGAATGGGGAGTAAAAGATACATGACTATTACCAATCCCTTACATTGGAACAGAACGCATATCTGTCTGAGTCACTCCACAGCATAGAAGATAAATGTTAATGGAGGAGAAGCAAATGAAGCAGCCGAATATTGTAATAGTTATATCAGATCAACAGAGAGCAGATACGTTGGGGTGTTTTCGTATCTTCGAAAATATAACACCACAGCTGGATCGTATTGGCCATGAGGGAGCAGTCTTCAAGCGTTGCTATTCCGTACAGCCGGTATGCGGACCGGCTAGAGCATGTTTTCAATCAGGGCGCTACGCATCGGAAACGGGAAATTATAAGAATGGGAAAAGTCTACCGAAGGATACGGATACCATGGCAAAACACGCCAAAGCACAGGGATATCAAACTGCCTATATTGGAAAATGGCATATCTACGGAGATGAAAAACCACTGAAAAAACTAGTTGGATACGATGTACCCCGAGAATATCGGGCGGGATATGATTACTGGCTTGCCAGCAATGCACTAGAATTTACATCTCATGCCTATGATGGGTATTTGTTTGATAACGATAATCATAAAGTACAGATTCAGGGGTATCGGGCAGATTTTATTACAAATAAGGCACTTGAATACTTAAAGAACAGGGAGAATGCAGAGCCATTTTTTCTTATGGTATCATTTATAGAGCCACATCAGCAAAATGATTTAGGAAGATTTACTGGACCGATTGGGGAAGCAGAGCAATATAAGGATTATCAGGCACCCGGGGATTTAAGAAATGCCAAAGGGGATTGGAAGGAAGCACTGCCGGATTATCTAGCGATGTGTCATAATTTAGATGCAAATGTTGGTCGTATCCGGGAAGAATTGGAGCGGGAAGGAATTTGGGAGAATACGCTGTTTATTTATTCTGCAGATCATGGCTGCCATTTTAAAACAAGGAATGGAGAATATAAGAGGTCGTGCCATGAAGCCAGCACACGCGTACCACTTGTCATTCATGGCCCAGAATTTCAGGGGATGGGAGAACGAGAGAGTACCACAGCTATTTTTGATGTTCCGGCCACGGTTCTTAAAGCCTGCGGTGCAAAGATTCCAAAAGCATATCGTGGCACACCCCTTCAGAACCTGGTGGAGGATGAGCGGGATATTCTGATTCAAATATCTGAGGAATGTGCAGGAAGAGGCTTGGTGAGTGACAAATGGAAATACTGTATTCAAAATGATGAAGAAGGCTTAGCAGCTCCTGGAGCAGATATTTATTACGAGAAATATTTATATGACCTTACCCAGGATCCATATGAGCAAAACAATCTAATAGAGGATGAAGCTTATGGAGAAATAAGGGAGGAGTTAAAGAAGAGATTATTAAAGCTCATCCAAGAAGTAGAGGGCGAGACCCCCATGATAAAAGCACCCAAAGACAATCCATATTATCGCCAGAAATATTCTTTCCTTATGAGCTTGAATCAAATGATGGAGGATGAAAAAACAAAGGCATTAATTGAGAAATATATGCCAATATTGGTAGATAATCAGCAGGTACAGCTAGGGGCAAATCTGAAGTTTACCTTTCTAGTGCAGTATTTACAGAAGATGCCAGGGATGAAAAAGAACATAGAAAAATTTAGGGAAGAACTAAAGGCGTTGAATGACAAGACATGAGGTACCAAGGGCAAGAGGGAAATCCTAATCATAAGTAGCAACCTGACAAAATAGAGCAAGCAATGTCGGGAAGGAACATTGTTCGTGAGATATACTGTTCACATAGCAGGGAGGTGATAGGTGTGGAATGGGTAGGTGCAATAACAACAGCTGTGGGATATATTGAAAATCACATTACAGATAGTATTACTGCAGAAGATGTGGCGAATCAAGTGTATATGTCGCCATTCTATTTTCAAAAAGGATTCAGTATGCTATGCGGCTACACTGTTGGTGAATACATTAGAAACCGCAGACTTGCTTTAGCCGGCGGTGAACTTGCAGTATCAGATGCAAAAATCATTGATGTAGCGATGAAGTATGGATATGATTCACCCGATAGCTTTACAAAAGCATTCACAAGATTCCACGGCATATCGCCAACGATGGTGCGAAGAGAGAATGTGATGATTAAAACTTTTGCACCGCTACAATTACAAATTTCATTGAAAGGTGGTTATCTTATGAATTACAAGATTGAAAAGAAAGAAAGTTTTACGGTGTTAGCAGTATCCAAAAGATTTAAGTATGAAACTTGCAAGATGGATATTCCGGAGTTCTGGAAAGAACATTACGCAAATGACAATGGCAAGTATGTCTGTGGTATGTTTGGTATTAATATTGATGAGAAGATGGGTAATGAGGACTTCGAGTATCTGATAGCAGACTTATACAATCCGGCAGATGAGATTCCAGAAGGATTTGTAGTAAGAACAATTCCGTCGTTTACATGGGCAGTTTTCTCCTGTGATGGTCCTATGCCAACAGCATTACAAGATGTTAATCAAAAAATATTCTCTGAATGGCTTCCCGCCTTGAAGGAGTATGAGTTCGCAGCAGGTTACTGTGTTGAGATGTATGATGCACCTGATAAGTACCCAAATGGAACTAAGGATATAAATTATCATTCTGAGATTTGGATTCCGATTAAGAAAATATCTGTCAAGTAACTTCCATAAATATTTTCAGTAATAAGTGGTTTGATACAAACCATAGGAGTGAAGCATTTTAATCTAAATAAAGTAATAGGGAGAAAACGTCAAGTTTTCTCCCTATTACTTTATCTACATTACCACAAAATAGCCATTTTTTCAAGTCTTGCAGTTGGTTACACTTGGCAGTATAATCAGTCAACTATTCATAAAGGGATGAAAAATATAGGGAGGAAAAACTTTGATGGAGCAAAAAGACTGGTTACAAGCTGTATCCGAAGCAAATCAAATGGCATCTATTTTGCAGACAAATAATAGAATTGAGAGGTTTGGTCTTTGTATATCACAAGAGGATGCAAAACTGTTACTTTCAGATAGGAAGCGGGGATTAAAGGAAAATCAAAGAGTAGAATTTGGTGAAGGGATACTCCCACAGTTAATTTTTGCATTTTGTGATTCGCCCTTTATTTACCAGGATAATTTTATTGATGTGATAGGACGGCTTCAGGATATTTTTTATGAATACAAAAATGAAACGATTGACATGTTGTCCGATGATGAACTAATTGAATTTATGAAAAAAGAATTTGACGGACCGTGTTATGGTTCGCTAGAACAATTGGAAGAAACTGTTCTTGAGGAAATGGCAAAAAATATAAGAGTGCAGGGACAGAATTTCTTGGAACATTATTATAGAAAGCGGGATATTGAGGATGAATGAGAAAGAGTTGATAGAAGCACTGCCTATTGTCGCGGAACTTAGCAGAAGGTATACTTCCGGTGACAGTACATCCGTTACTTATGAAACAGCGAACAGGCTGATGGGAGCAGTCTTATATTGTGTGAATGAATATAATTATGGCGACACATTACCTGTGAAACAGAAGGAAGTCTCTATGAGGGAAAAGTATGAAATCGGAAGAACTTTGCTGCTTCAAAAAATCGAAGATTGCAGAATTCGCTATAATGAGTTAATCACTTATTTTAAGGCTTATGGAAATCACAATTATGAAGATACAGTAAAAAAAGCGATTTCAGGTTTTTTTATACATTATGATTCTGCATTTTATCCTCAAAATACGATTATTACCTGTGATTATGCAACCATTATCCCAGTATGCGATATAAGACAGACAGGGATTGATTTGATAGATATATATTTGTCTTACATTGAATTGGAACAGAGCTTTTTACAAAAGCTGCCAGATGATTTTATTTATGATTTACTGTTTCAGAATGATTGTGATTATAAGAATCAGTTTTATAATATTTCTGCAGTGGTATTTAGAACACTATTGGGGTGCATGGTAGTTGGAAAAAATATTATGGAAAAACGCAAGGATACTTATGAGCAGCTTTTTGAAATTGTCCAAAAAAGTAACATAGAAGAATTAAGAAATCTTTTTGACCAAGCTTCTATGGTACTGTTTCAAAGGATGTATGATAATCCTGTGGAGCTGCATCAGTACTTCCAAAATGAAATTACTGAACTGTCGGCACGATTAAAGCAGGTAAAGGATGTCAGAAATATAAAGAATATTCTGGTTTTATGAGTAAACATGAGGCATTAAGGGCAAGTGCAGGAAGAAGTTATGATATTTGCCCTTTTAGAGGTAAAAAATAGCAAAAAAAGAGATGAAAAGGGCAAGGCGGAAGTATTTACTACTACTTGCCCTATATTGTGGTCAAATTAGGGCAAGTAGACTGTAAAATGCCCCTGGTTAGATATGGCAACAATCTTCGAGACGTCAATCAGGTATGAGAGAATGTAATTTATATAGAACTGATCCGTAGAGATTTTCATGTAACGTATCTTCTTGCGTACAAACATGTGATTCAGCGTGAGTTTGGTGCATTTAAGGGATTGATGATAACTATCCAAAGTATGTTATAAT
>CAZYYO010000017.1:0-37253 GCA_964650965.1 uncultured Lachnospiraceae bacterium
GAATGTATGCCATGGAGCTGAGACTTCAATTTGCACAGCCAATGCTGTGCAAATTCGACCTAAGAAGGCTCAGCGGAATGCCAGGCATACCCTGAAATATAGAAGAACGCCCGGTTTCTTCCTGGGGCTTGTTCGTATCCTATTTGTTCGTATCCCATTTGTTTGTATTATATTAATCTACAGCTCTTCCGCCGTAAGAATCTTTCCATCCTTCCAAATTCGCTCTAGATTATAGAACAGCCGATCCTCTTCCGAGAATAGATGAATAATCACATCCTCATAATCCATAAGAATCCAGGTAGAATTCCGATTGCCTTCCACCTGCTTTGCATGAATGCCATGCTTGTACATTACTTCGTCTACCGCATCCTGCATAGCCTGAAGCTGGTTCTGATTGGAGCCGCTGGCAACAACGAAGAAGTCAGCAATGACAGAAACATCCGTAATATCAATGATTTTCACATCATCTGCTTTCTTATCCTCTAGGGCCTGGCATACCAGTTTTACGATTTCTTTTAAATCCTTTATATTCTCCATATTGAATCCTTTCTATGTGGTTCTTTCTTTATAATATTCATAGGTTTGTAAGGTGACTTCATCAATGAGCTGGGAATCCTCCCCAAGATAATGCACGGTATCTTCTAGGATCATAAGAATCCCCTGTTCAAGGTTATCAAAGCATGCCGTTCTTACCATATCAAGCCTAGGTGCCTTATCCCGGTTAGGTTCAATATAGTCTGCAGCATAAATAATCTTATCTAATAGATTCATCTGCGGACAGCCTGTGGTATGCACTTGAATTGCATGAATAATATCAGCGTCTGCAACATGATATTTCTCTTTAGCTAAATATGCTCCCACCTTAGCATGAAGCAAATGAGGAAATTTTATTTCAATTTCCTTCATGGGAATGTCTTGCTTTTTGCAGATTTTAATCCGTTCTTCATCGGTAAGACATTTGGCACAATCATGCAAAACGCCGGCAATCATGGCAGGCTTTATGGGGTAATGATACCGCATGGCCAAAGCTGCCGCTGTATACATTACACCTAAGGTATGCTGATATCTGGTGGGCTTTAGCTCCTGCTCCATCTTCTTTTGCAGTTCTTCTATGGATACTTCAACAGATGTATCCTGATATAGCTTTTCTTTCATAATATACGCTTCTACTTCTTTGTTTAAATCGTAAGATACGGACTGCCCAGCCCTGATTTTTTCTCGAATTTCGGAAGATGAGATAGGAATCTCCGGAGTACGGAGAAGATAAAATCTACCATGATACTTTGCTTCATAGGATTCTATCATAGCATGCATCTTATGGTACTCCCAGTCAATTCCCCCCAAAATACCATGGGCGTTCTCTGGCCGTACTGCAACTAATATAGCAGCAATGGAGCAGATAATCTCCGGATGCACCCAATTAGGAAATGAAGCTAAGGAATCCTCTCCTAGAATAAAATACCATTGGGTATCTGGATATTGTTCCTTTAGCCGGGTTAACGTAAGATAAGAATAGCTGGGTTCCTTAGAACGAAGCTCCATATCCTCTAAGCGAAACCCTTCCATCCCCTTGATGGCAAGCTGTGTCATATGAAGCCGCTGCTCATTCGACACAAAGTTCTGCACCTGCTTGTGGGGAGGACAGCCGGCCGGAATAAACCATATTTCATCTAACTCATATTCTTCTTTGGCACATTTGGCAATCTGTATATGACCGTTGTGGATTGGGTTAAAGGTTCCTCCCATAATACCAATACGTTTCACACTGTACCTCCTGTAGATAACATTTGCCTGATTTCATCAATCCAATTCTATGATGGAAGCTGTATGATTGGCTTCTTTGCTGGACGATACAGAATGATTTTCTTACCAATAACGCGGACTACCTGTGACCTGGTTCGTTCTGCCATCATTTGGGCAATTCCTTTTGGATCATCAAAGCAATTCTTTAAAACTGCAATTTTAATTAATTCTCTTTTTTCTAATGCTTCATCTACTGCGGTAATAATTTCCGGTGTTAAGGAAGCCTTTCCAATCTGAAAAATTGGATTCATCTTGCTGGCAAGACTGGATAAATATGCTCTTTGTTTGTTGTCCATTTTCTAATGTTCTCCCTATAAATATATCAATTTATTTGTAATAATCAAAGACTAAACCATACATGCGTACCGTATCGCCTTCTTCAATTCCCTTTTCTATCAAAGCATCAATGATTCCCTGCTCCTTTAGGAAGCGTTGGAAGAATAAAAAGCCCTTTTCAGATTCAATGTTGGTATACCCTAACATTTTCTCAATCTTGGCACCCTCTACAACATATTCTCCATCCTCATTAATTTCTACCGTATATGGCTCTTCTGCAAAGAAATGAAGGGCTGGGTCGAATTCCTGCTGGTAAATCACTGGTGGTGTATCGTCAAAGTCCTTTAAAAGCTTTGCAACGTAATATAACAGCTCTTTCACGCCCTGTCCGCTGACAGCGGAAATAGCAAACACCTTAATTCCCTTTGGCTCGAATTCTTTTCTCAGCTTTTCTACGATTTCACTTTCATTTCCAATACAGGCATCCATCTTGTTGGCTGCAATGACCTGTGGCTTATCCATTAAGGCAGGGTCATAATCTAACAGCTCTTTATTGATGGCATGGATATCACTGATAGGATCTCTGCCTTCTACAGATGCTCCATCTACCATATGAATCATTACCTTGGTACGTTCAATATGACGCAGAAATTCATGTCCTAATCCAATGCCCTGAGATGCTCCTTCAATTAGTCCTGGAATATCTGCAATCACAAAGCCCATGCCTTCCTCTAAATCCACTACCCCAAGGTTGGGGCTTAAGGTGGTAAAGTGGTAGTTGGCAATCTTAGGCTGTGCATTGGTCACACGGGATAACAGGGTAGATTTTCCTACATTTGGAAATCCTACCAGTCCTACATCTGCAATGGTTTTAAGCTCTAAGAGAACCTCAATTTCAATAGCATCTCCACCTGGCTGTGCATACTTTGGAGCCTGCATGGTTGGGGTTGCATAATGTTGGTTTCCCTGTCCCCCACGGCCTCCGCGAAGGATTACCTGACGTTTATTATCCCCGGACATATCTGCGATAACCTTCTCGGAAGCGGCATCCTTAATTACGGTTCCTTCCGGAACCTTAAGAATCAAGTCTTCACCGTTTTTTCCATGACAATTCTTTTTGCCACCTTCCTGACCTGGCTCTGCAGCAAATTTCCTTCGATGACGAAAGTCGGTTAAAGTATTGATTCCGCTGTCTACCAGAAAAATCACATCTCCGCCTTTTCCACCATCTCCACCATCCGGACCTCCGTTTGGCACATATTTTTCTCGGCGAAAGCTAACGTGTCCGTCTCCGCCTTTTCCTGATTTTATTATAATTTTTGCACGATCTGCAAACATGATTTCTCCTCATTAATATCTGTCCATTTATCATTTGCCTAGGGCGAATGGCTGGACAGATCACACAATCCTTAAATCTAAGAATAGACCCGGCTATAACTAGTCGAGTCTATCAGATATACATTTTAGTTTTCGCTTGCTACTGGATAAACGGAAGCCTGTTTCTTATCTCTTCCTTTTCTCTCGAATCTTAAAGTTCCATCAACTAATGCAAATAAAGTGTCATCTCCACCGATACCTACATTTGTTCCTGGATGAATCTTAGTACCACGCTGTCTGTATAAAATGTTACCAGCCTTAACGAACTGGCCGTCTGCTCTCTTTGCTCCTAATCTCTTAGATTCGGAATCTCTACCATTCTTAGTAGAACCCATTCCTTTTTTATGAGCAAAAAACTGAAGGTTCATTTTTAACATGTCCTACACCTCCTCGATGTTTCGTGTAAAGTAAGTCTTACCATACTGATTTTGTATTTCTGTTAAGCCTAAATCCAAGGCATCCATCAACAGATGACTGTCATGTGAGACAGCTTCTGTAAATGTGAAATCAATGAGACCCATGTCTTCATTGGTATCCACTGTAAATGCATCCTCCGTAAATGTCTCAATGGCATTTATGGTATTAATCACAAGGATGGAAATGCTGGCACAGACTATATCCTGCCCTGCATTGGCATATCCTGCGTGACCGCTGCATTTTATTCTATGATACTCGCCCTGTTTTTTGAAAATCGTTACTTGAACCATAACAATTCCTATCGATTATCCATTAATCTTTTCAATTTTAACCTGGGTAAAAGACTGTCTGTGACCGTTCTTCTTGTGATAACCGGTTTTTCTCTTATACTTATAAACGATAACTTTCTTAGCTCTGCCTTATTTAACTACAGAAGCTTCAACAGTTGCTCCGTTTACAGTTGGATCGCCAACTTTTAATCCGTCATTGCTAATTGCTAATACCTGATCAAAAGTAACTTTCTCACCAGCTTCAACTCCAAGCTTTTCAATGGTAATGATATCGCCTTCAGATACTTTGTACTGTTTACCACCTGTTGCTATAATTGCGTACATATGGCACCTCCTATTTATCATTACTCGCCAGTTATGGTGCTGTAAAATTACAGACTTATTACCTCACTGTGCGGCATACTCATATATACTACCATGATTCCTTAGAATCGTCAATGATTTTTTTCTATTTGTTCCCAAAGGCTGGGATACTTTTTCTCCCGTGTAATTTCCATCAGACCTAATTTGGTAATATCCACCATTGTCACCTTAATGGGGTCATCTTTGGCAGCCTTCCTCATTTCTAAAAGCAGCATCTCTTCCTGCCTGGAATCTGGCATATTAATAAAATCAACCATAATAATTCCCGATAGATTTCGCAGCCGCAGCTGTCGAAGCACTTCAAGACCTGCTTCTAAATTCAACTCATAGAACATCTGAGAGGTCTTACCCTTTTTTACACTTTTACTGCTATTTACATCAATTACCGTCATAGCTTCTGTCTGCTCAATTACCAGATTGCCACCACTAGGAAGCCACACTAGCTTATCACAGGCTCTCTTTACTATGGTAGGGATGCCATATAGCTTCTCTAAGGAATAATCATCCTGATATAAGGTGATTTTATCCTTCCATTTTAGAAAGGAACTATCATTTTGGCAAATATGAAGCATCTCATCATAGATAGAGCTATCATCCGTAACCACTGCTTCAATTTCTTCTGGTTTTAATTCCTGCAGTCGCTTCATATAGGATGCAGGAGCCTGACTGATTAAGGAATAACAGCTTTTATGAATTACCTGGGATAGAAAAAGCTCATACTCCTGTACTAATGATATAATTTCTTGCTTTAACTGCTCATTGCTGCAGCTTTTTCCATTGGTACGAATAATCACGCCGCAAGGAAGGGTTAACTCCTGTAGCAGCTCCTTCATACGGGTTCGGTCAGTGCCGGTAATTTTCCTGGAAATACCTACCTCATGCTTCCCTGAGGTGAGCATAACATGTTCTCCTGGGATGGAAATGTTGGTAGTTACAATGGGATCTTTTGTTTTGATGGCATCCTTTTTTACCTGAACAACCACTTCATCTCCCTGACAAAGCTCTTCTTTCCCATTCTGGTTCTTTGTAAATATTACATTGGAGAAATCTTCTAAGGAATAATATACCGACTGTCCCGGGGCAATTTCTAAGAATGCTCCATTTATATTTTTTACAACCTGAAGTACTCTGGCAATATAAATATTTCCAACCAAAGAGCGGGTATTCTCAGACTGGGCATATAACTCCAAAGGCTTTCGCTGTTCATCCAACAAAAGCTCCAAGGTAATGTCCCTGCTATTGATCTGTGTGTTGGTTATTACAAGGCGATTCATATTATACCTCACCTAAGGACAGAAATGCTCCTGGCTCTCCGGTAAATAAATCCAGACGATGAATGGCAAGCTTGCCTTCACAATCCTTCATGCCGGCATACTGATGAAAATGGTTTAGTACCAGCTCTGGCTTAATATTATCGGTACTTCCCGTAGATACCTGAAGCTGATAAACAATCGAATGCTGTTCATCCTCAACAATATCAAAGGTATAGATTAAGGGCTTTAAGTCCAATTCCCGCTCACTTTTTTTTGTCTTTTTCACAATCATAATGGAGGAAGCCTCATCATAAAAATGCTGCTTCATTTCCTTAAGCTGTGATAAAGTCAAATCACATTCATATCCGTTCTTATAGGATATTTCATAAGAAGCTGCTGCTACACTTGCCATGGCATTCTTGGCGTTCTCTGGAAGCTTATGATAGGCCAGAACACGAATCCCTGGAACCATGGTTGCATTTAAGGCCTGTAATGCTTTTGCCTCTTCTAATTCCTCCGTAGTTTCAATATCAAGATATTCTCCCACGCTGGTAATACCAACTCCTAATGGAGCTGCAAAGGACATAATCTGGTGGGGATTATAGCCTTCGGAATATTTCATAGGTATTTCGGCCCGTCGCATCGCCTTCTGAAAATATCGCATCATATCCAGATGTCCCACATATTTCATTACAGACTCTTTGGCAAATTTAATTCTAATTTTCATAGCATACACCTCCGCCAAAGGATTTGGCACCACAAGCACTGCATTTCATTCTGCAGTTTGGCGTAACCGTCTCGGATACTGCCTGGCGATATTCCCGTTTCATAAATTCCTTGGTTACTCCTACATCAATGAAATCCCATGGCAAATGTTCCTCTAAGGAGCGTTTTCTGTATGCATAAAAATCAAGAGAAACCTGCTCCTCTTCCATAGCCCGCTGCCACTTGTCTGCTGAGAAATATTCACTCCAGGCGTCAAAAATTCCACCTTGTTTATATACATTCATAATTACGCGGCTGATTTTTCGGTCACCTCTGGCCAATAAGCCTTCAATAACGGTAACATCTGCTTCATGCCAGTTATAACGAAGGCTTTTCTTGTTCAGCTGCTCCTTCATGGTTTCATTTACAATTTTTGCCCGCCGTAAATACTCATCCTTGGGATACATAGGTGCCCACTGGAAGGGAGTAAATGGCTTAGGAACGAAAAAGGAGGTACTCATGGTAATCTGGCACTTGCCATTTCGCTGCTCCTTGGGAATCTCATAATATCGAATGGCAATATCATTTGCCAGCTGTGGAATTGCCTTCATATCTTCCTCTGTTTCCGTAGGAAGTCCCAGCATAAAATACAGCTTTACCTTCTGCCAGCCTCCTTCAAAGGCCAGACCGGCTCCATTTAAAATATCATCCTTGGTTAATCCCTTATTAATCACATTTCTTAATCGTTGAGAGCCTGCCTCCGGTGCGAAGGTCAAGCTACTTTTTCGAATATCCTGCACCTTACTCATAACATCTAAGGAGAAGGCATCGATACGAAGAGATGGCAGGGAAATATTTACCCCATCCTTACAGCACTCTTCAATAAGGAAATTCACCAGCTCTGGAAGCTTGGAGTAATCACTAGAGCTTAAGGAGCTTAGGGATATTTCTTCATGTCCGGTGGACTTTAGCATCTCTATGGCATATTCCTTCAGCTGTTCTAAGGATTTTTCCCGGTTGGGGCGATACACCATTCCCGCCTGGCAGAATCGACAGCCACGAATACAACCTCTTTGGATTTCAAGCACTACACGATCCTGGGTAGCTCGAACAAAGGGAACAATGGGCTTTCTTGGATATGCCCCTTCATCCATCTGGGTTAATACCTGTCGCTTTATGATGGATGGAACGTCATCATAGACAGGTTTCATTTCATCTATGGTTCCATCCTCTAGATAAGTAACTTCATACAGGCTTGGTACATATAAGCCTGGAATCTTAGAAGCCTCTCTAAGAAAATCACCACGACTTAAGGTATGATCCAGCTTTTTTTTATATAAATCAAATAAGGCATCGTAGCTGGTTTCCCCTTCGCCAATATAGACAATATCGAAAAAATCTGCAATAGGCTCCGGATTATAGGTACAAGGACCACCACAAATAAGGATCGGATCATTTTCTCTCCGGTCCTTTTGTAATAATGGAATCTGTGCTAAGTCAATAATCTGTAAAATGTTGGTATAACACATTTCATATTGCAGGGTAATTCCAATGAAATCAAATTCTTTTAAGGGATCCTGTGATTCCAGGGCAAATAATGGAATCTGCTCCTCCTTCATAATGGCATGTAAATCTGGCCAGGGAGAATACACACGTTCACAATATACATCTTCTCTACGGTTAAACATTTCATAGAGAATCTGAATCCCCAAATGTGACATTCCGATTTCATATACATCCGGAAAGCACATGGCAAAACGAATATCCACAGTGGAAGGGTCCTTTCTTACACTGTTTAGCTCATTTCCGATATAACGAGCCGGACTATCGATTTTCATTAATATTTCATCACTTAATGCTAGTTTATTCATACAACTCCTTTGGATTGACGGATATGGTACGTGCTTAAATTAACGCTGAGATAATTCTCTGGTAACATCCTCCCAGGTAACATCCCGCTCAGCCATAAGAACCATAACATGGTATAAGAAATCAGAAATTTCATATTTGATTTCTTCTTTGTTGGGATTTTTTGCAGCAATTACAATTTCCGTTGCTTCCTCTCCCACCTTCTTTAAGATTTTATCAATTCCTTTATCAAATAAGTAATTGGTATAGGAGCCCTCTTTAGGATGGGCTTTCCGATCTAAGATAACATCATAAACATCTTCAAATACCTTTAATGGATTCTTTTCCATGTATTCTTTTTTAACAATATCATTGAAAAAACAAGTAGCATTTCCTGTATGACAGGCAATTCCACCTACCTGGGATACCTTGGCAAGAATGGTGTCATAATCGCAGTCCGCAGTCAGACTTTTTACATACTGAATATGACCACTGGTCAGCCCTTTCGTCCATTGCTCCTGACGGCTTCTGCTGTAATAGGTCATCTTCCCTACGCGAATTGTGGTATTAAATGCTTCCTCGTTCATATAGGCCAACATCAGAACTTCACTGGTTTGATAATCCTGAACAATAACAGGAACAAGACCATCAGAATTTACTTTCATTTCACTCCATGCTAATTGTGGTTCAAAATTGTCCATTTTAATACCTGCATCTGATAAATCGCACTTTAACTGCATAATATCAATATCATTACTATTAATAAATGCTCCAGAGATTCCACGAATCTGCTCACTCTTTAATAACTTAGCAATTTCTGCAAAATCAAATTCTTGTAATTCTACAATATAAGGAAGCTTTGTAATATTTTCCAAACCATCTAAAAGAACCTTATTCATAATAAGAAGTTCGTGTACATTATCCTGCAGTAAATCCTTGTTTTTAAATAAAAAATCCAATGTTTGAATAGAAACAAGGATTTTCTCCTGTCCAAAACGCTTGCTGGCTTCGATCATTAATTCTGCGGTTTCCGCTTTTGATCCATTTAATGCTACTTCCACACAGCCTGCATATAACAGCTTCTTCACATCCTCTAGACGTTTAATGTTACCACCACCACAGGTTTTAATTTCTATATTTCGATTAATTTCCCGGATAGCCAGAATGTTCTTCTCATGTTCATCATCGTCGGAAGAAAGATCATAACAGATAATTTTATCAATACCACTGTCATTATATAATTCTGCTAATTCCAATACATCTGTTTTTGAATCCAGACTATTTGGGCCTTTTACAGCCATTCCATCTTTTAAATAAATTGTTGCAACAATATTCTTGTGTTCCATTACTTGCCCCTTCTATAAACTGCCTTTTGTTGATAAAATATCAATAATTCTTGGATCAATTACGGTTGCTTCGTCTAAAGCCTTTGCAAAAGCCTTAAACATAGCTTCTATCATGTGATGGCTGTTGCCACCATTTAATACCTTGATATGAAGATTCATACCAGCGCTATAGGAAATAGCATAGAAGAATTCTTTTACCATTTCTGTATCCATATATCCCACCTGTTGTGTGGGAAAGGTGCCGTCAAAATTAAGGTAAGGACGTCCTGACAAATCCACAGCACACAGCACTAAGGTCTCATCCATGGGAAGAATACAGCTGCCAAACCGGCGTATCCCCTTCTTTTCACCCACTGCCTGTTTTATCACCTGGCCTAATACAATACCGGTGTCTTCAATGGTGTGATGACAGTCAACAATTAAATCACCCTTCGCCTTAACCTCCAAGTCAAAGAGACCATGGCGGGCAAAGCCGTCTAACATGTGATCAAAAAAGCCGATTCCAGTATCAATCTCTGCTTTTCCACTGCCATCTAGCAGCAGCTTCACAGATATCTGGGTTTCTTTTGTTGTTCTTTCCACAGAGCCTGTTCTATCTAATGACATAGCACTTCCTCATCTTTCTATACCAATTAATCCTCAAATCTTACTTTAATAGAATTTGCGTGTGCCGTCAACTGTTCGCATTCCGCAAATTGTGCAATATCCTGATATACATGTTCCAAAGCAGACTTAGAATATGAAATAATACTGGATTTCTTAATAAAATCATCTACCGATAATGCGGAGAAGAATTTAGCAGTTCCGTTGGTGGGAAGTACGTGATTGGGACCTGCAAAATAATCTCCTAAAGGCTCACTGCTGTATTCTCCTAAGAAAATAGCACCTGCATTTCGAATTTTCGTCATAATTTCAAATGGATTTTGGGTGACAATTTCCATATGTTCTGATGCAATGTCATTGGCACTTGCAATCGCTTCTTCCATAGAATCAGCCACCAGAATATATCCATAGTTGTCCAAGGATTTCTGAATAATTTCCTTTCTGGATAATTTAGCGGTAAAGGCATCTACTTCAAGGCTAACCTCTTTCGCTAGCTTTTCACTGGTTGTAATTAAGATAGCAGATGCCATTTCATCATGCTCCGCTTGGGATAATAAATCAGCTGCTACAAATCTTGGATTAGCACTTTCGTCAGCTAATACCAGGATTTCGCTGGGACCTGCAATGGAATCAATACTTACATAGCCAAATACCGCACGTTTTGCCAATGCAACAAATATATTTCCAGGACCTACGATTTTATCTACCTTAGGAATACTTTCTGTTCCAAAGGCAAGGGCAGCAATGGCCTGTGCTCCGCCCACCTTGTAAATCACATCTACTCCGGCTTCCTTAGCTGCAACTAAGGTAGAAGCACAGATTTTGCCTTCTTTGTTAGGTGGGGTTGTCATATAGATATGATCTACCCCTGCCACCTTGGCCGGAACAACATTCATTAATACAGAAGAAGGATATACGGCTTTCCCGCCGGGAACATACACGCCTACCTTTTCTAAGGCGGTAACCTTCTGTCCAAGAATAATTCCATCGGAGCTACTGTCAAACCAGCTGTTTTGCTTCTGCTTCTCGTGGAAGGAGCGAATATTCACCAGTGATTTACGAATCACTGCAAGCAGCTCTGGCTGAACCTCCTGATAGGCTTGTTGAATTTCTTCCTCAGTAACAATCAAATTACCGGAATTAATTTCAGCGTGATCAAATTCTTTGGTATAGGCAAATACTGCCTCATCTTTTTTGGTGCGAACCTGATAGATAATATCTGCTACGGTATCTTCGAATTTCGTATAATTATTCGGACTTCTTTTTAACAAAGAATCTAAAATATCATTTTTGGTGTCATCATTTAATTGTAAAATTCTCATGTATGTAAACTCCTTTTTCTGTATTATAACAGCTTTATTGCAGTGCCTGCTTTAAATCGGTAATCAGCTTGGTGATTCGTTCATTTTCCATCTTCATACTAACCTGGTTCACCACCATCCTAGCAGATAGTGGACACACCTCTTCTAATACCTCTAATCCATTCTCTCGAAGGGTACTTCCTGTTTCCACAATATCTACAATTACCTCAGATAAGCCTACAATAGGTGCCAATTCAATGGAACCATTCAGCTTAATAATTTCCACTGTTTGATGTTTCTTATTATAGAAATAATCCTTGGCTATTTTAGGATATTTGGTTGCCACACGAATCAACTCGTGATGCTGAAGTAGTTCCCGGGATTCCTTGGGTCCACACACGCACATTCTGCATTTTCCGAAGCCTAAGTCTAATACTTCGTATATCTTTCTGCCTTCCTCTAATATGGTATCTTCCCCTACAATTCCAATATCTGCGGCACCATATTCCACATAGGTAGGAACATCCGGTCCCTTTGCCAAAAAGAATCGAAGCTTCAGCTCTTCATTGACAAAAATCAGCTTTCTGGTGGTGGGGTCCTTCATTTCCTCGCAGGTAATTCCAATTTGTTCAAAGGTGGCAAGCGTCTGTTTTGCCAGCCGCCCCTTTCCTAATGCAAATGTTAAATATCTCTTATCGTCCATTATTCTTCTCCATTTAATATTGTTACTTTTCCCGGATAGCTTTGGGCAAAGTTGTTCATCGCTTGTTCTGATTCCATGTGAATTAATTCTACCATATGCTTGCTTTGTCTTAATTCATTAGCCATAAGAATTGCATTGGTATGATTCTTATAATCATATAATATGATTTCCTTTTCATTGGCTATTGGAATCTCAATCTTTTGTCTGGATAAAGCCAGCATTAGCTGATCCACAGTAACAGCAAACCCAATGGCTGGTGCATCCTTACCAAAATAGGATAACAGCATATCATAACGTCCACCCTTCACCACCGGTTCCCCGCTGCCAAAGGTATATCCGGAGAAAATAATTCCAGTATAATATTGATAGTTACTGATAATTCCCAGCTCAAAGGAAATATATTTATCCACACCATACACCTGCAGCAGCTCATTTAACTGATTTAAATATAACAAAGCATTGTGAATCACAGGATACTCTATGGTTGTCTGCAGCATTTCACTCCAATCATCCGGAGAGGTATACATTTTACCAAGAAGGGAAAACATTCTTGATATTTCAGGGGATAATCCCTTCTCCTGGATAAATTCATCTACTCCAAAGAAATTCTTATTGGAAATCAGATTGCGAACCTGCTCTTCTTCCTCTGCCTGAAGACCTGCAATCTCCATTAAGCCGCGAAAGATATCTACATGACCAATGCTAATCTGAAATTCCTTTAATCCACTGGCTAACAGCATATGAACCATCATAGCTATTACTTCACTGTCTGCTTCTACCGAGTTCTCACCAATCAGCTCTGCTCCAAGCTGTGTGCTTTCCTTAAGACGTCCCTGAAGACTACTGTTATTAATAAACACATTGCCTTCATAGCATAGACGTACCGGATTCTTGGCATCAGCAAAATATTTGGCATAGGCTCTGGCAATACTTGGGGTAAAATCAGGGCGAAGCACCAGGGTGTCTCCTTCCCGGTCAAAAAATTTATATAATTCTCTGGATTTGGTGGTCCCAACCTCTTTTCCAAAAATATCAAAATATTCAAAGGTAGGTGTTTGAATAAACCCATAGCCATAGGTCTTAATTACATCAACCATTCTCTTTTGAACCACATTTTTCCGTTCGCATTCATCATTATAAAGGTCTCGTACACCCTCAGGGGTATGTAATAATTTATTCTGCATATTTCCTCCATGTATCGCTTTGTTCGCTTTAGTGCGTTAACGTGATAATATAGCAAATCGTTATTTATTATATGGAATTTCCCTTTATCTGTCAAGGGGCTAATTGTATTACATGTCTCGTCTACTCAAGTCCAGTTGCAAGGAATCTAAGAAAGGAACCAGCAGCTGATTTTTTCTTCGGAAGAAATATTCAGGTGATAATTCCTCATAACGAAAGCTCTTTCGTCCCCCCTGCTGTGCCCGGTTCCAGAAGGTAAGCATCTCCTGGTATGGCAGGTAGTAGAATTCCTCTCGATGGGAAAAGTAAATAATAATAAAGGCAATACCCTGCTGCTTTTCAAACTGTTCCATAAACAGAATCTGGTGCTCATGAATATTTTGCAGCGGAAAGGTATCGGTATTACACTCCTTGGCATCAAAGCACACAGGAATTCCCTGTACTACTCCGATATAATCCACGGTACTTTTCTTATCGAAATAGGCTAAGGTAATGTGTCTGCTGTTTTTATCAATATTAATTGGAGTAATGGGGGTTGGGATTTTTTGTATCAAAGCCAACTGGTTTTCAAGATACACCTCATTGGTTCGATTAATAAAATCCTCTAAGGTTGAACCCCTTAATCCTCTGGAATTCCATGTTGCCATTATGTGTTCTCTCTTCTTTTATTCTTTATGAATATCTTCCTTAACGATTATATCAAATATTTCCGGGTCTGGTGCAACAAATCTTCTGCCATCTGGAAATTCCATAGAATAGGAATGAAGCAGCTGATTTTTCACCTGATATTTTCTTCGATAGGGTTCATTGATGGAAGCACTGCCATATTTATAATCTCCAATAATAGGATGACCAATGCTGCTTAAATGAGCTCTGATTTGATGGCTTTTTCCGGTAATTAAATGTACCTGAAGATAGGTAAGATTCCTTCCCTGAATCAAGGGCTCATACTCCGTTTCAATATAAGAGCCGCCGGAAATAGGATGGTCATATATCATTACCTTATTTTGCTTTTCATCCTTGGTAAGATATCCCTGGATTCGCTGCTTCTTCTTAATATTGCCCTGAACAATACAATGATACATTTTACATAAGGTTCTATCCTGTAACAGCTTAGACAGCAGCTGTTGCCCTGGCAGGGTTTTTCCTGCCAGTAGTAAACCTGAGGTATTCCGGTCTAGTCGATTGGCCACAGAAGGCTTAAATCCATTGGATGTATTGGCATTCCAGGTGCCCTGTTCAATCAGATAGGATAAAATCATTTCATTCATAGAGATATCTGTAGGCTGAGCCTTTTGAGATAATACACCAGAGGGTTTATTTACCACCAGAATATCAGCATCTTCATAAATTACCTGAAGCTGTTCATGTCCTACCTTAGACAGTTCATCCTCCTGTTGAACTAGAACTTCAAGTCCTCGCATTTTTTCAAAGGTTTCCTCTGAGAAATAAACACAAATAACATCCGAAGTCTGCAACAGCTCATGGCCATCTGCTTTCTTTTGATTTAACACAATATTCTTTTTTCGAAGCATCTTATATAAGAAGCTTCCACCAGCATTGGCAAAATATTTCTTCAGGAATTTATCCAGACGCTGCCCCTGCTCCTGATTGGAAATTATGATTTCTTTCATATTTATTTAGCTTTCTTTTTATGATGATTGCGAATTGGTTTTCGCTTGAAATTACTTTTACTGTTACTACTGTTGCTTGTTTTATCCTTCCCATGTAAAGCAGGTTTTGTATCCTTAGGCTTTCTGGGACGAATCAGACAATGCTCCTCAAATCCAATCAAATCCTCCCGGTGGGTTTTTAGTAATGCCTCCTTCACCAAATCATAATTCCTTGGGTCACGGTATTGAATCAATGCCCGCTGCATAGCCTTTTCGTGGGGATTGGTTGCCACATATACCGGCTCCATATTCCTTGGGTCCAGCCCTGTATAATACATGCAGGTAGATATGGTAGATGGTGTGGGATAGAAATCCTGTACCTGCTCCGGCATATATCCTAAGTTCCGGAGATATTCTGCCAGCTCCACAGCTTCCTTTAAGGTTGAGCCTGGATGTGAGGACATCAAATAAGGCACCAGATATTGCTCCTTATTTAACCGCTGATTCATTTTATGATACCGTGAAACAAATTCATTATAGACGGCCACCTTGGGCTTTCCCATTTTGGCAAGCACCTTGTCGCTGATATGCTCCGGAGCCACCTTTAATTGTCCACTTACATGATATTCACATAATTCCTGCAGGAAGCTGTCATCACTGTCTGCTAAGAGATAATCAAAGCGAATACCAGAGCGGATAAATACCTTCTTTACACGGGGCAACTGTCTTAGTTCTTGCAGCAGCTGAATATAATCGCTGTGGTCTACCTTCATATTTTTACATGGCGTTGGGTACAGACACTGCTTATTGGTGCACACCCCCTGGGTCAGCTGCTTTTCGCAGGATGGTCCACGGAAATTAGCGGTAGGGCCTCCCACATCATGAATATATCCCTTAAAATCCGGCTCTGCTGTCATCTGTCTTGCTTCTTTTAGAATCGATTCGTGACTTCTTGTCTGAACAATTCTTCCCTGATGGAAGGTTAAGGCACAAAAGCTGCAGCCTCCAAAGCAGCCCCGGTTACTAATCAGGGAAAATTTCACTTCACTGATAGCAGGAATTCCACCTAGCTTTTCATATACCGGATGATAGGCTCTCATATAAGGCAGTGCATATACATCATCCATCTCTATTTGGGTTAATGGCTTTTGCTGTGGATTTTGCACAACGAACAGCTTCCCGTCATAGGTTTCGTACATTTTGCTGGCAGTAAAGGGGTCTGTATTATTGTATTGAATCTGAAAGCTTCTAGCGTAAGCCTTCTTATCTGACTTAATATCCTCAAAGGAAGGCAGACGGATAGCATCCTCTACATAATAAGGCTCTCTGGTCTTGTATACGGTACCATCAATATAGGTCAAATCCTCCATATGCACTCCAAGATTTAATGCATCTGCAATCTCTACCATGGAACGCTCTCCCATTCCGTAGCTTATCATATCTGCACCGGAATCCAGCAAAATGGAACGCTTCACCTTATTTGACCAATAATCATAATGCCCCAGGCGGCGAAGACTGGCTTCAATTCCACCAATAATCAGAGGCTTATGCTTATAATGCTTGCGAATCATATTGCAGTATACTACCGTGGCATAATCTGGTCGCTTCCCCATTTCTCCTCCGGGAGAAAAAGAATCCATCTTTCTTCGTTTTTTAGAAACGGAATAGTGATTTACCATAGAATCCATATTTCCTGCAGAAACAAGAAATGCCAGCCGTGGTTCACCAAGGATATCAATGGAATTCTCATCTCGCCAATCTGGCTGAGCTATGATTCCCACGGTATATCCATGAGCCTGAAGAATGCGGGAAATAATTGCATGACCAAAGGATGGGTGATCCACATAGGCATCCCCACATACATACACAAAATCCAGCTGGGAGATTCCCCGTTCGGTCATATCCTCTTTACTAATTGGTAGAAATTGATTGTCCATAATATCCTTTCTGTTGGTCAAATCCTATGGCAATTCCATAAGAGTCCTTTGCATATGTACGATTACAGCCGATTTAACAGCTGCCAATAATCCTCAATATAATAATCGGAAAGCTGCTGCTTCTCCTGGGTTACATCCTTGCTGTAATCATCATAGATTCCACATACCTTCATTCCTGCATTTCTACCTGCTAGAATACCGGGCACAATATCCTCAAACACCAGACAGTGCTCCGGAGATACCAGAAGCTTCTTAGCCACCTGAAGGTATACATCCGGTGCAGGCTTTCCCTGGGCAACCTCATTGGAGGTAACACAGGTATCAATGTACCTATCCATATTCTGTGCCTGTAAGGCTGCCTGAAGCAGCTCTGGGGAATTACTGGTTCCAATACCCACTTGATATCCATGTTCTTTTAGATAGGTAAGAAATTCCATAGCTCCTGGCTTTGGCTGAACCTGATGCCTGTAATAATCAAAGGCCATATCATTCCATATCCTCATCAGTTCCTCTACCGATTCTGTTAACTGAAAGGTCTTTTGAAAATATACTCCGGTTTCCCGCATACTCAGCCCTTCCACATTCTTCTGTAAATCAGGGGGCATAACAATTCCTCTATTAGCAAGAAAATCAATGTCGATTTGCTTCCACAAAAACATGGAATCAATTAAAGTACCGTCTAAATCAAAGATTACCGCTTTTATATTGTTTAACATATTCTAATTCTCCCTCATTAAGCGAACGATAGCATCCTATTTCCAAATCAGGGTCTAATGTAAATTTTCCCATAGTGATTCGTTTTAAATAAGTGACTTCGCCTCCTATGGCATGAAACATTCGCTTAATTTGATGATACTTTCCCTCTGAGATGGTGATATAGGCAACCGACTCAGCATCTGATGAAATAATTTGAAGCTTTGCCGGTTTTGTAAGATGCTTCTCTTGAATATCTACTCCTTGAAGAAAGTGAATCACATGCTCTTCCTGCAAGGGAATGTTCACATGTACCAGATAGGTTTTATCTACATGATGTCTTGGACTAAGCAGTTCATGGGACAATTCTCCATCATTTGTTATAAGTAACAGACCTTCTGTGTCAAGATCTAGACGTCCAACAGAAAATAAATCCTGCTTCTGATTCATTGGTATATAAGAAAAAATGGTTTGGTGCAGATTGTCTTTTGACGCACAAACACAACCAGCCGGCTTATGAAGCATATAGTATACATATTGCTGATAATTTAAAATTTCATGCTCACACATAATCATATCTGCTTCATCCACCAAAAAGCCACAATCCTTAATGAGTTGTCCATTTACCTGAACAAGACCTTTTTGAATCATTTTTTTAACTTCTTTTCTGGTTCCCACATCACAATGGGATAAATATTTATCTAAACGCATATTACATTTCCCTTATAAATCTAACATATATTGTTATATGAAAAATAAATTGTTTATTATATTGCTTATTATCATGTTATTAGGCTGCCTTACCTGGCCACAAACAGCAATCCATGGGGCAAAAATGGGACTATTACTATGGTTTCGAACCTTGCTTCCTACGCTGTTGCCCGTATTAATCATATCGAATATTCTAATGGAATTGTGTCAGCCGCTTTGGGATACCCCCAAAATACATTCCAGTAAATATCGAATGCTTGCTATTATTATAACCACCTGCTTCGGTTGGTTCTTAGGATTGCCTGTTGGAGCTATCATAACTAAAAAAATATATGAAAAAAATATCATTTCCAAACCATGTGCATATCTAATGCTCATTGGATGTAACCAGCTAAGTCCCATGTTTATCTTGGGATATGTTTATCCAAATATTCCCCAAAAGGGGAACGGTATTTTGGCTGTCTATTTTCCATTGGTACTTATTATGATGCTATCTGTAGTACTGCAGACAAAAGATGCCAAATCACATCCATACATGAATGCAACAGAATTTATTGCAAAAAAAACGACATCCAGATTTCACTTATCGTTTCAAATCATAGATGCCGGTATCATGAACGGTTTTGAAATTATTACCAGACTAGGAGGATATATCATTTTGTTTTGTGTGCTCCAGGCATTTATATCCACCATTCCTTATCTGAAAATTCAAATGCAGGCAATTATGGTCGCCATATTAGAAATCACCAGCGGCATCAACTTGATACATAGCCAATTTGCACCTTCATTTCAAAAAATCCTTCTGCTTACCATAATGACAAGCTTTGGAGGATTATGCACACATGCACAAACCTATGGAATTACCAGTGACACGAACTTATCCCCGGGAGTTTACACCATAGGAAAACTGTTTTGCGCATTTTTCTCTGGAATCATCCTAACGCTGCTTACTCTTTATTAAAGAATTGTTCTGGTATATCTAAGGTTGCGGAACCGTCACTTTGCTCCGGAGCCTCTATCTCCTGCTCCACCATAGTTCTTGGAATCTGAACTTCCTCATCTCTTGCCTGAGGCTCTGGCTGTGGAGACAACTCCTGGCGATTGGCAACAACTACATCTAAGTATCCCTGCATGGAGTTTAAATAACTTTCTGTGCGAGATCTGGTGGTTTCCATGGAACCGGTAAGAACCTCCTCTACGCTCTTTAACAGGCTGTCTGTATATGCAATTGCACCTTCACGAATATTATTAGCATCTTCCGTGGCTTTATCTAACATTTCCTGAGCATTCTTGGTTGCAATCATAACAACTTCATTTGCCTGGGCATATGCTTGCTGCATAATTTGATGCTCACTTACCAGCTCATTGGTCTGAACCTGAGCCTGTGCAATAATGGCATCTGCTTTATTCTGGGCATCTGCAAGAATTGCTTCCTTGTTACTGATAATCTTCTGATAGCGTTTAATTTCCTCTGGAGTCTTAGTTCTTAATTCTTCTAATAAGCCCTCTAACTCATCTCTGTTCACAACAATCTTGGAGCTTGAAAAAGCAGATGGCTTGCAACCATCAATATACTCTTCAATTTCCTCAATAATTTCTTCAATTCCGCTTGCCATGGCTTATCTTCCTTTCTCAATATGATACTTTGCGTAGATTGCAGGTATGATTTCCTCTGGAACAAATTTGGAAATATTTCCTCCATAGGAAGCAAATTCTCTTACCACTGTTGAGCTTAAATAAGAATAATTTAAGGCAGTAGTAAAAAATACCGTATCTATTTCCGGATATTCTACTTTATTGGTCTGAGCAATTTGTAATTCGTATTCAAAATCTGTAACTGCCCGAAGCCCTCTTACAATAATATTAGCATCTATTTCTCTGGCATAATCGATTAATAATCCTTGAAAGGATGCTACCCTAACATTGCCGTATTTTTTTGTTAACTCTGTAATCATACTAACACGTTCATCAATAGAAAACAACGCATTTTTTTGGCTGTTATTTAGCACTCCAACTACAACTTCATCAAATAATTTTGATGTTCTTTCGATAATATCCATATGCCCAAAGGTAATGGGATCAAAACTTCCAGGGTAAATTGCTCTTCTCATAAGCTCACTTACTTTCTCTCTAAAAAGATGTGTTTATTGGTTTTATACACTTTTTCTTTTAATAAGGTATAACCCATTGTCTCAACGTAGCTAAAATCTGTTTCTAAGGAAGCCTCCACAATAATTAAGGCCTTTGGTGCAAGGATTTCATACTGTGTCAGTAACTCCAGCACCTGCTTCTCATATAGCTGATTGTAAGGAGGATCCATAAATACAAGATCCACTAGCTTATTTCCAGAAAATTGGGCCAGGGCACTTTTATAATCTACAGATAGCACGGTTGACTGGTCTATCAACTGTGTATTGGATAAATTCTCCTTGATACAAGTAACTGCCTCTTTGTTTTGTTCAATAAAATAGCAATAAGAACAGCCTCTGCTTAAAGCCTCAATACCAATTTGTCCACTGCCTGCGAAAATATCCAGAAATACTTTATCCACTAATTCATTTTGAATCATATTAAACAAGGTTTCCTTAATACGGTCCTGGGTAGGTCTGGTTCCTTTCCCGGAAACGGTTTTTAACGGAAGTCTTCGTTTGCTTCCAGCGATCACTCTCATACAGCACCTCTGATACAATCCTTCAATAATTCCAATGCCGCATAAGCCGCATCCTCACGAATCTTATGGCGACTTCCCTCCAGCTGAAGGCGATAGACCTGACAATCATCTGCTGTGGCACATGCTATATATACACAGCCTACCGGTGTCTCTTCACTTCCCCCATCCGGTCCTGCAATTCCAGTGGTGGCCAGCCCATAAGTAGTTCCAGCCTTCTCTCTTACACCCACTGCCATTGCCCTGGCACATTGGAAACTTACCGCTCCAACAGAATCTAATATCTCCTGGGAAACATTCAGGTTCTTGTGCTTAATATCATTGGAATAGGTTACATATCCCTCGTGAAAGCATTCTGACACTCCAGCCACATCCACAAGAAGAGAAGCAACCATGCCTCCGGTACAGGACTCTGCAACGGATACCGTTTCATTTCTATTCATTAAATCCTTAACAACAACTTCATGTATTTCCATATTATTTCTGCTCTTTTAACACATCTTTGTTCTTCACAATGTAATCAATTAAGGATACTACTGTGAGAATCAGTGCCAGATAAATCATAATGGTTCCTAAAATGTCAAAGAATGATAACGGAATCTGAGCCACAAGAATAATGATCATCACCATCTGTGATACGGTCTTAAATTTGCCCCACATGCTGGCAGCGATAACAATACCATTATCACTGGCAATCAGTCGAAATCCGCTGATAATGAATTCTCTACTTACAATGATAATAACAACCCAGGCGGGCAGCTGATTGGTTGCAACCAGACAAATTATAGCAGCACATACTAGAAGCTTGTCTGCCAATGGGTCCATAAACTTGCCAAAGTTGGTAACCAGATTATACTTTCTTGCGATCTTACCATCTAACATATCTGTAAGGCTGGCAACAATAAAAATAACATCTGCAATATAACGGTTATATCCACTGGTATTTGGTATTAACATAAAGACAACAAAAAATGGAATTAATATAATTCGAAAAATAGTTAGTTTGTTTGGTAAATTCATACGATTTCTCCTATTAGATCATATTCATAGCATCCGGTGACTTTCACTTTTACAAAATCACCTGTCATAAAAGTGGCTTCTTCACCACTGATAAATATATATCCATCTACACCGGGAGCATCCCGATAGGTTCTGGCTACATATGCATTTTCATCTGCAACCTTGCCTTCTACAAATGCCCACAATTCTCTGCCGATAAATTCCTGATTCACATCAGAACTGATTTCCTGCTGAAGCTCCATTACTTCATCTCGCCAGTCAGCCTTGGTATCTTCATCCACCTGATCTAGGAAATCTACTGCAGGAGTTCCTTCTTCCGGGGAGTAAGTAAAGCAACCCAGACGATCAAATTCCATAGCATCCACAAATTCCATTAATTCTTCATGCTGCTCCTGGGTTTCTCCTGGGAATCCACAGATTAATGTGGTACGAATGGCGATATCCGGCATCTTGTTTCTAAGACGCTGTACAATGGCAATAATATCTTCCTTGGATGTTTTCCTGCCCATTCGTTTTAGGATATCATTGCTGGCATGCTGAATTGGCATATCAATATAATGGCATACCTTTTCATTTCTTACCATAGCATCTATCAGCTCATCATTGATTTCTTCCGGATAACAATAGAGAATGCGAATCCAGGTAAGACCTGGTATTTTATTTAATTCATCTAATAAATGAGGAAGACTCTTTTTCCCATAGAGATCCACACCATAAAGGGTTGTTTCCTGGGCTACAAGAATTAATTCCTTGACCCCTTTTTCCACCAAATCTTTTGCTTCTGCGAGAAGAGCCTCTATAGGAACGCTTCTGAAGTTCCCCCGAATCTTAGGAATAATACAATACGTACAATGCTTATCACAGCCCTCTGCAATCTTTAAATATGCAAAATGTCCACCGGTGGTAACCACTCTGCCATTCTTATCCTGTGGCAATCCCTCTAAAGACTTACAGATTGTAGGCTGCTGACCTTGCAGTGCCTCATGAAGAGCCGAAACCACCTCATCATAGGAATTGGTACCAATAATAGCATCTACTTCCGGAATCTCCTTGCGGATTTCCGGAGCATAGCGCTGAGCCAGGCATCCGGTTACAATTAATACCTTAAGCTTTCCTGTTTCTTTTTGCTTAGCCAAGTCAATGATGTTTTGAATGCTTTCTTCCATGGCATCATGAATAAAGCAGCAGCTGTTAACAATAATAACCTCTGCTTCCTGTTCATCATCCGTCAGTGTATGACCATCCTGAACCAGCATTCCCAGCATATGTTCGGAATCTACCAGGTTCTTGTCACACCCTAGGGATACAAATAATAATTTCATATTTATGATTCCTCAGACGCATCTTCTTCATCGGAAAGAATCTTAAGAACGCCTTCAAACAACTCTTCTACTGCAATAGAAAGGGGCTTTTCTCCTTCTTTTGCATCAACCATTGGTTCTGAACCATCAATAATCTGACGTGCTCTTTTTGCTGTTGCACATACGATGCTATAACGGCTGTTAATTACTGGTTCTTCACCAATTTCCTCCGCGTTATTATTTACTACCTTCATTAGTTCTACATAAGATGGATGTATCATGTTATATATCTCCTTTCAAAAAATCGCTTAAATCATCTTGTATACTCTTGATGTTATCTATATTTCGTGATGTATGATAATGTTCACTTTTGATAATATGATGCACATTCTGCACCGCCTGATCCAACACATCATTTACCACCAAATAATCATATTGACTCATAAGAAGAGATTCCTTCTTGGCAATAGACAACCGTTGTTCAATAACATCCAGTGTCTCTGTTCCCCGAACAATCAATCGTTCCTTAAGAACAGCTGCAGAGGGAGGTGTTACAAAAAGTAACAGGCTCTCCGGGAAAATCTTCTTAATCTGTAATGCACCCTGGACTTCTATCTCCAGAATCACATCCTTCCCCTGGTCTACTAATTCTTCCACATAGGCCTTAGGCGTTCCATAATAATTCTTATTAAATCTAGCATATTCCAATAGTTCATGACATGCTATCATTTTCTCAAATTCTTCTGTTGTTTTAAAGAAATATTCTCTTCCATCCATCTCTCCCTGTCGGATTCCACGGGTGGTGGCAGAAATAGACAAATGATATAACTGAGGATATTTTTTTAAAAGGTGCTTCATGATGGTTCCCTTGCCGGCTCCGGAAAATCCGGATAATACAACAACCATTCCCTTGCGACCTGACATAGTATCACAACTCCTTTTCTCTTATTGTTCTTGCAGCCAGAGTATCCGGCAGCAGTGCAGATAATATTACCTGATTTGTATCTGTAATAATCACACCTCTGGTTCGTCTTCCCTGGGTTGCATCAATTAAACGTTCCTGCTCTTTCGCTTTTTGAATCAGCCGCTTAGCAGGTGCAGAATCCGGTGTAATCATCGTTACAATCTTATCTGCATTCATAATATTGCCAAAGCCTATATTTATAAATGACATTGCTATCACCCTATTCTATATTCTGAATCTGTTCTCGAACCTTCTCAACCAACGTTTTTAATGCAATGCCAATATTGGCAATTTCCACATCTGCTGATTTCGATAAAATAGTATTGGATTCCCGGTTCATTTCCTGTGCAATGAAATCCAGCTTTCTTCCAATAGATTCTCCCTGCTTCAGTTCTCCAATAGTCTCCTGTACGTGACTGCGCAAACGAACAATTTCCTCATCTACACATACCTTATCGGCATACATGGTAACTTCCATGGCAATTCTGCTTTCGTCAATCTGATGATCACCTAACAGCTCTTCTATCTTAGCTAGAATACGTTTCTTATATTCTGCAATGATTTCCGGAGAACGTTGTTCAATCACAAGAACATACCCTTCCATCTCTTCCATCTTAGCTAGAAGATCTTCCTTCAAACGTTGTCCTTCGCTTTCTCTGCTTACAATAAAAGCATCACAGGCCAGCTGCAGGGTCTTCATTAGCATATCCTTTAAATATTCTTCATCCAAAGGATTCTCTACCAATTCAAACACATCTGGATAACGAGACAGGTTGGTGGCTGTTATATTATCTTCCAGTTGAAATTCCTGGGCCATCTGTCTTAAGTTCTTAAGGTATTCAGCTGCTATCTGGGAATTATAACGTATCTGATACATGGCATCTGCAGATTCTTCATAGGCAATGTACACATCTACCTTGCCTCTTTGCAGTCGCTGCTTTAGATAATTGCGAATGTCATTTTCAAAAGGGCCAAGCTTCTTGGGAGTCTTGATATTCAAATCAAGATAACGATGATTCACCGACTTTAGCTCAACAATCATCTTACCATTCTCGTCGGACAACTCATATCGACCATATCCGGTCATACTTCTAATCACCTGTAAACCTCCATTCCATCCAAGCTGTTGCAGGATAAGCCACAATGCATAGATAAGTTATATTATATTAAAAACAACACCAAAGGTCAATTATTATCTTTGAATTTCACGAAATGTTGTATATAATAGAACCATTAGAGACAAAGGAGTAACAACATGGCATTAGATGGATTTGTAGTAGCAAACCTAGTATCAGAATTTCAAAAAGAACTGCTGGATGCAAGAATCAGTAAGATTGCCCAGCCGGAAAAAGAAGAATTAATCTTTACCTTTAAGGGAAGGGAAGGTGTGAAGCGACTGTTTATTTCTGCAAATGCTTCTCTTCCCTTCGCTTACCTGTCTACCGAAAATAAAACAAGTCCCTTAACTGCTCCTAATTTCTGCATGCTCCTTCGAAAGCATATCAGCAGCGGACGAATTACAGCCATTGACCAGCCTCATATGGAACGGGTGATTCATTTTACCATAGAACACTTAGATGAACTAGGGGATGTTGCTACCAAGCATCTGTACGTGGAGCTAATGGGAAAGCATAGTAATATTATCTTCTGTGACAGCGAAAATGTAATTCTTGACAGCATTAAGCATATTTCGGCCCAGGTCAGCTCAGTACGGGAGGTACTTCCCATGCGGGATTATTTTATTCCTGCCCAGGAGAATAAATATAATCCCTTAGAATTATCCCAGGAGGTATTTATTCAGGATATCTTAAATCGCCCCATGTCTGTTTTTAAGGCTATTATGTCTGGCTGCATCGGCTTTAGTCCAGTGATGGTTTCAGAATATCTCTTCCGCTGCGGCGTTGATCAGGATATGTCATGTGCTGCCCTGTCAGAGGATGATAAACTTCATTTATATCATCAATTTGTTTATTTTATGGATATCGTAAGAAAGGATGCTTTTGAGCCAACCATTGTCTATAAGAAGGAAACGCAGGCACCTTTAGAGTACGCAGCCACAAGGCTTAGTATTTATCAGGATGAAATTCTTCTGCCACAAGACTCCATATCTCATTTGTTGGAAACCTACTACTCTCAGCGAAACAAATATACAGTGATTCATCAGAAGTCCACTGACCTGCGAAAGATTGTATCTAACTGTTTAGAGCGTAACCGGAAGAAATTTCAGCTGCAAAGCAAGCAGCTAGAGGACACCAATAAAATGGAAAAATACAAGCTGTACGGAGAGCTGCTTCATACCTACGGATATTCTGCTGCAGATAAGGCAAAAAGCATTCAGGTGAATAATTATTACACCAATGAAGAAATTACCATTCCATTGGACAGCGATTTTACAGCTATGGAAAACGCAAAACGCTATTTTGAAAAATATAACAAATTAAAACGTACCAGAGAATCCCTTACCACCTTTATTAAGGAAACAAAAGAATCCATCCTGCACTTAGAATCTATTGAAGCTGCATTAAATATTGCTGAAAATGAAGCTGACCTTACTGCTATTCGACAGGAATTAGAGGATTATGGCTACATTAAGAAGCATAAATATAATAAAAAACAGGGGAAAACTGGAAAAAGCAAACCATTACATTTTATTTCAAGTGACGGATATGATATCTATGTAGGGAAAAATAATTATCAAAATGATGAATTGACCTTTAAATTAGCCACCGGAAATGACTGGTGGTTCCATGCCAAGCAAATGCCAGGCTCTCACGTGATTGTAAAAACCAATGGGCAGGAATTGCCAGATAAAACCTTTGAAGAAGCGGCTGCATTAGCCGGCTACTATTCCAGCGGCAGAGATTCCGATAAGGTAGAAATTGATTATCTGCAAAAAAAGAATGTTAAAAAACCCAACGGCTCTGCTGCAGGCTTTGTGATTTATCACACCAATTATTCCATGACGGTACATCCACAGAAGCTGGATTTACAGGAAGTATAAAAGAATTTTTTGTCATTTTTTGAAACAATTGTCTGGGTAAAAGCAATGGATTTACACATACTATTTCCGTAACAGAAGTTACAAAAAAATGTAAGGAGGAAACAATATGTCTAAATCAAACAATCGAAATGCTGTTCCACAGGCGAAAGGTGCTCTGGATCGCTTCAAGTATGAAGTTGCAAGTGAATTAGGAGTTCCTCTGAAGGAAGGATATAACGGTGACCTTACCTCGAAACAGAATGGTTCTGTTGGCGGATATATGGTTAAGAAAATGATCGAAGCCCAGGAGAAACAGATGGCGGATCAATAAACATTGGATGTATGTAAAATATGTGTATGAAAAAAGAAGACTTGCTCCACTTGTGGGAGCAAGTCTTCTTTCATGTAATAGAACGTATTTTTTACAATGAATTCTTATTCAGCATCCTGAATCTTTTTAATCTGATCTACATACTTCTGGTAAATTTTTACAACTTCAGAGGTATCGATTTTCTCTAATCCAGCTACATAATCCTTCCAGCTCATGGTTCCTTTTACAACTCCTGGAAGATTCTGATTGATATAATCTGTTGTTGCTGTATATACTTCGTTATACTTCTGAGACTCTTCTGCAGTAAACATCTTGGTATAATCAATTCTACCGCTTGTATTCTCATACATATTGTACTGTACATTTGCATCGGCATTCACCTTAGGTTCACCATTATCAATTTGTACTGTATCACTGTTAGAAAGCTTTAATCCAGTGTCAAATCGAATTCCTGTTAATGCAGTATTTAATGGAGCATCTTTTTGACCAACAGTTAATGTATACACGGTCTTACCATCATCTCCAGTACTGGTTGTATATGCACTGGTAAGATTATTATCTGCATAAAGATCTGGATCTAATTTTACAGATTTATACTGGTCTTCATCAAGTCCTACAGATAAAACTAAAGATCCTTCTCTGGTATAGGTCCAGTCTAAGAAGGTAAATAAGGTTGCAAGGTCTTTATCCTTTGCTTTTGTTGTAACGATAGTTGCAGTTCCTTTTTTACCATCCTGGAACAGGGTATCAGGGGTGAAGAATTTCTGTGCATCTGTTCCATAAGTATCGTTAATTGGAAGAGCTGCTCCCATAACAAATGCATCTTTTGCATCTGATGTATCAGCACAGGTGGTACGAATTGCAGTTCCAACGGTACTGCTAAGACCACACCACATACCAACCTTACCCTGGCTAACACCTGCAGAATTAATCATAAAGAATAAATCGCTGCTTCTGGTATTAAAGTCTTTATCTAACCATCCTTCTTTATACCAATTTGCCATTGCTTCGATATAAGTCTTAAAGCCGTCTGAGGTACCGGCATAGGTTGCATCTCCATCAGCAGGTGTGTAGAAGCTTCCAGCTCCACCGCCAAAGGAAGAAACAACATCACCTAAGTTGTTATATCCACCATAGCCTACAGAAGTACAATAAGATGAGGAATCACTGCTCCATCCCCCTTCGTTAATTGCTTTCTCAAAAGCTTCAAACATCCATTCCCAGTCACTGATGGTATATGGATCTGTTTTTCCACTTGGGAAGATTACATTATCGGTGTAATCATTTGCCGGGTCTGCTCCATCCTCGGAGGTGAAGCTTGTTACATCATTCTTCTTCCATCCATCCAGGTTATTGGCTTTCTGTGCTTCAGCCAGTGGTGTTACTGCCGGATGACCATTTTCTTTTACGGTTGCACTATCCCAATCCCATACATACTCTGATGGAGTTGCATATTTAACAAGCCAGTCTCTACGATAGCAATAGCCTTCCCATGGAGCAGCTGTTCCATCCTGCAAAGCATAGATTGCATAATAATGAACGTTTCCATCTTCATCTGTTGAAGTAACCTGTGGTTTTAAGAACGGATTCTCATCCAAATATGCCAGATAATTAGGCATATATTTCTCAACATATTCCGTAATATCCATTGCAACACCAGATTCGCATAATGACTCTGGATTATCCGTTGAATAAATGGTATTCACCAGGTCTGGATATTCACCGGTAGAAATCATAGTATTAAAGTTGTCCTGCTCGGAGCCAGAGATTGGTGTCTGGAATTCAAGATTTAACTTGGTTCCTTTTCCACTTTCATCAATTCCACCATTTTCAGTATCCCAGCTCTGCTGCATAATAAATTGTGCAGATGGTGACTGGTCATAGGTATCATAATACTGTCCCTGACCATCGGTCTGTGTAATCCACCAGGTAAAGCTGTCATCACTTGATGCAGACTTCTTGGAGCCACATCCTGCAAAGCAGGTAGCTGTCATAGCAGCAATCAGTCCTAAAGCTACACCTTTCTTTAACCATTTCTTAGTCATATAATAAACCTCCCTCTTTCTTGGATGATGCATCACATAAAATACATCATTCTCTATATGATGGTTTTATTATATCGTCATAAATTTCTTGTCAGTATCATTCTGTTGATATTATTGTAGGATTCATGATATAATTATGAAAAAGTTGTGAATACTTATGATTGACATAGAAAAGAACAGAGAAAGAGTGATAACCTTATGAAGAATGATCAAGATATTATTACTATGATATATACAAACTGGAATATTTCCTGCGATATATGGAATCCCCAACAGAAAGTATCGGAAGGTTCTATGGCCAGGTTCCATACCACCTATCCGGAAGCATACAAGGTTTTTTTAAAAAAACTGGAAGCTTCCTTTCAGAAAAACCCCCTTCCCTTCATTGAAAACAATGAGGACAATATCAGCTATGCCTTTATATGTATACCAGATGGCAAGATTGCAATCCTGGGTCCCTTCTCCGGCTCCCAGGTTCCCTCGGAAGTAGCCGCACGATTCTTTTATCAGAATCATATTAAGGAAAAGGATGCATCCATTCCCAAATTAAATGGAACCGCCATCTGCCCTATGCTGTCCATTGTCTGCTATCTTTTTACAGGTGTATACTATTCCGCTGATGAAATTATGGAATATAATTATCCATCCATAAAGGATATTGATGAGCTAACCTTGTATCAGCTGGATAATGAACTAGAAGAACGACAACACCTGTCCTACGAGTATGAGAATGCCTGGTTGGATTCTGTGGAAAAAGGAACGGTTGGTGACCTGCCTGCCAACCTGGAACAAATGACTCCTTCTGAAAAGGAGGTTGGTCTGCTGGCTAAGGGCGATCACAGACGTCAGTCAGAATATACCTGTGTGGTTGGTATTACCCTGGCCACCCGTGCAGCAATGCGAGGCGGCGTCCCACCCTATGAAGCCTATGCATTAAGTGATGTATATCTCCAGCAGCTGGCACTGTGTAAGTCCACCACAGAGATTGACATTCTTTTTGCCAAAGCCCTGACTGCCATTAATGATCTGGTAAAGAAAAATAAGAGTATCGCCAGACAAAATCCTTACGTGGAGCAATGTAAGGATTATATCGGCCGCCACCTGCACACCTCCTATTCCATTAAAGAGCTGGCAGAATACCTGGGCATTTCCAATGCCTATCTGTCCCGGTTATTTTCTCAGGTTACAGGAACGACACTTCATCAATATATCCTAGATACCAGATTAAGTGCCGCTGCCAATCTACTGCGGGTTGCCCCTTCTAGTATTGGAGAAATATCTGAATATTTGTGCTTCTGCTCCCCCAGCTACTTTGGCAACTGCTTTCAGAAGAAGTACGGCATGTCGCCTCTTCAGTATCGGAATAAATACCGGGTTATCAATGGGGTCGATCCAATCCGAAGGGTATAGATTTAAATAGCATAATAGCTTTTCTCCATGCGATACAACAGCATGTCATATAAGCCCTTATGCTTTGGAAGCTTTAAGGAAGGGTCCTGTGAAAGCAAGTGCTTTACATCCTCCGAAGCTTCCTGGAGCAAATTGGCATCCCCAATAATATCTCCCAGCTGGAAATTAAAATCTCCGCTTTGTCGAATCCCGTAGAAATCTCCTGGTCCTCGCAGCTTCAAATCTTCACTGGCAATAAAGAAGCCATCATTGGATTGATTTAATATTTCCAGTCGCTTGGCAGATTCCTTGGAATCTGAAGCATTAAACATAATACAATAGGACTGGGCATCTCCTCGTCCTACTCGCCCCCTTAGCTGATGAAGCTGTGCCAAGCCAAACCGGTTGGCATCCTCAATCACCATGACCGTAGCATTGGGCACATTCATTCCAACCTCTACTACAGTGGTAGATACCAGCACGTCAATCTCATGTCTTGCAAATGCTTCCATGGTTTCGTTCTTCTCATTGGCCTTCTGCTTCCCATGAAGCAATCCCACAGAAACTCTTCCCTGATAATAAGCTCGTAATCTCTGGGCATACTCCGTTACATTTTCTGCCTCTGTCTTCTCACTGGCCTCCACCAAGGAACAGATAATATAGGCCTGATGTCCCTGTTTTACCTGATTTTCTATAAATTCATAGGCTGTCTTATGGTATGTATTTCCCACCACACAGTTTTTAATAGGAAGTCGCTTGGCCGGAACATCACTGATCACAGAAATATTCATGTCATTATATAAAATCATGGCAAGAGTTCTGGGAATAGGCGTTGCACTCATAACCAGAACAAAGGGATGCTCTCCCTTTTCTGAAAAGGCATCTCGTTGCTTTACCCCAAAGCGATGCTGTTCATCTGTAATCACCAGAGCCAGCTGGTTGTAATGTACCTTCTCCTGAATCAGTGCATGGGTACCGATAATAAAAAGGCTCTCTTCCATTGCAATCCGTTCATACACTGCCCGCTTCTCCTTAGCTGTCATGGAACCGGTAAGGCACACAGCATCATAGGGAAGCTTGTATTCTTCAATCATCTCTAAAAAAGACTGATAGTGCTGTCTGGTAAGTACTTCGGTTGGAGCCATTAAAGCCGCCTGATATCCGTTGGAAAGCACCGTAAGCATAGCCAGGAAGGCAACAATGGTTTTCCCTGAGCCTACATCCCCCTGAATAAGACGCTGGCTTACATATTCTCCTGCAAAATCCCGATTAATATCCTGTAATGCTCCTCTCTGGCCTCTTGTCAACGGAAATGGCAGCTGCTTTTCCACCCAGCCTGCTTCATCATATCTTGTGATACTCCAGGGATTTCTCTCCTGAACAATTTCTTCCTTATGATACTGACTTTGCAAAATGAAGAAAAAGAATTCATCATATACCAGACGCTGACGTCCCTGGGCCAATGCATCAAAGTTCTCTGGAAAATGTACCTGCTGTATTCCCTGCTGGAAGGAAATCAGATTTCTTTGTTGCAGTAAATCCGAATCAATGGCATCTACTGGCCAGGTAATTTCCTGCAGCACCTGCTCCACCGTCTTTTTCACCACGCTGTTATTTAGACCAGCAGTAAGATTATAAATAGGCTGCAGACTGCGGCGAATCCTCTCGTACTGCTCCATGGTATATACAACGGGCTGCTCCATTTTCCATTGATTACGCTCTTTTATTATTTTCCCATAAAAGATAACCGTCTGTCCCACAGACAGCTGATTTTTCATATAAGGAGTGCGAAACCATACCAGCTGCATGGGGGTATTCTGTCGGGAAAATGCGGTTGCCAGCGTGATTACAACACTTCTTGTTTTCTTATTAACTGCCGGAGTACGAAGAGAAGCTGTAACGGCACAAACTTCATTCTCTGTGCATTCTTCTGCGGTCTTTAATTGGGGGTATTCCAAATAGGTTCGGGGGAAAGAAAAGAGTATATCACCTGCAGTGTATACTCCCATCTTTTGAAACAACTTTTCAGTTTTCTCACCAATCCCCTTTACCTGTCGTAAAGAAGAATTAAAATCCATGATCTACCTCTATTCTACAGAAGCCACGTAATAATATACCGGCTGACCTCCATTTTGTAACTCAACCTCTAATTCAGGGAATTGCTCTTCTACCTTGTGAGACAGTATCTGGGCATCCTCTTCCTTAATATCTGTGCCATAATAGATGCTTACAATGGCAGAGTCCTCATCTACCATCTGAGACAGCATATCCAGGAATACCTGATCCATATCGGTGCTTACAGCAAGAATACCTGCATCACCAATTCCCATGTAATCTCCCTGCTTGATTTCCTTATCATCAATTACCGTGTCTCTTACTGCATAGGTAACCTGTCCTGTTTTTACATTTAAGATTTCTTCATTCATTCGCTCTTCATTCTCAGTAGCGGAATACTCTGGAATAAAGTTAATCAAAGCGGTAATTCCCTGAGGAACTGTTTTGGTTGGAAGCACAATCACTTCCTTATCTTCCGTAAGGCTAGCTGCCTGATTTGCTGCCAGTATAATATTCTTATTATTTGGAAGAACAAAGACTGTCTTGGCATTCACCTGCTCCACAGCAGATAATACATCCTCTGTGCTGGGGTTCATAGTCTGACCGCCTTCAATAATATAGTCACAGCCCAAATCCCGGAAAATCTGATTCATGCCTTCTCCAATGGATACTGCCACAAAACCCATTTCCTTAGCAGGTGCCTTTTCCTCCTGCACAGGTTCTGCCTCAGCTGCTGTCACTGGGGTTTCTGCCGCCTGCTGTGCTGCCAGCTTCTGGGCATCCTTAATCAAACGTTCCTGGTGCTCTTCTCTCATATTGTCAATCTTAATCTTGCTAAGAGAGCCATGAGTAAGTGCTGTCTGAATTGCCAGGCCTGGGTCATTGGTATGTACATGAGTCTTTACAATCTCCTCATCTGCAACCACAACAATAGAATCACCAATAGATTCTAAGAATGCCTTATATTCCTGTTCCTTCTTCTCTGTCATTGGATGATTTAATACAATGATAAACTCGGTACAGTAACCGAACTTAATGTCCTGCTCTGCTTCCGGTGATATTTTCATCACACCGCTGCCAGTGCCGGCACCTTCAATGGTATAATCAATTTCTTTTCCCAGGAAGGAATCATATCCACCCTTTAACACTTCTAATAAGCCCTGTCCGCCGGAATCAACAACACCAGCCTGCTTTAATACAGGAAGCATATCCGGGGTCTTGCTAAGCATACGGTCTGCTTCTTTAATAATTTCATCCATGTAGTATACCAGATCATCTGTGGTATCTACTAATTCCAATGCTTTATCTGCTGCGCCTCTGGCCACTGTTAGAATCGTGCCTTCTTTAGGCTTCATAACAGCTTTATAAGCTGTTTCTACACTTCGCTGCATTGCCTGACATAAGATATCTACATCAATCTCATCATATTCTCCAATGACCTTGGTGAATCCACGAAACAGCTGAGATAAGATAACACCAGAGTTTCCTCTTGCTCCTCTTAAGGAACCGGAAGAAATAGCTTTGGCAAGTACTGCCATATCCGGGTTCTCTAATGCACTTACTTCTTTTGCTGCAGACATAATTGTCATTGTCATATTTGTTCCTGTATCTCCATCTGGTACAGGAAATACATTCAGCTCATTGATCCATTCCTTTTTTGACTCTAAATTTTTAGCTCCTGCTAAAAACATTTTAGCAAACTGGGACGCATTTATTGTATTGATAACCACCTGTGTATCCTCCTTAGTCAATAACCCTTACGCCTTCAACGTAAATGTTCATATTTTCCACCGTCATGCCAGTAAATTCTTCTACCTTATACTTTACTGTCTCCATTAAATTATCCGCTACGGTTTCGATTCCAACACCATAAGAAACAATTACGTGAAAGTCAAGTGTAATTCCATTATTTTCATCTACGGTAACATTTATTCCATGATTTAAATAATCTCTCTTTAAAAGTTTTACCAGGCCATCCTTCATATTAACTGCAGCCATGCCAACGATTCCAAAGCACTCTACAGCCACTGAACCAGCATAGGTTGCAATTACGTCTGTATCAATCATTACTTTACCAAAATCGGTTTCCATTTGTCCTTGCATAATTTACCTCCATTGTTCGTCCTATCTGACCTAAGACCATAATATGATAATTATTATAAACGATTTTCATAAAAATACAACGTACATTTTCATATTACTAAAAAAAATCCAAAAACCGCTTGCAATTTTTATGTCCATCTGATAATATATGTGTGTTGCGATTTGCAGAAGGTAAATCGAGTAAATTCCAAGGAGGTGCAAGGTTAATGGCAAAATGTGCAGTTTGTGGAAAAGGCGCTCATTTCGGTAATAATGTGAGCCATTCTCATAGAAGATCAAACAGAATGTGGAAATCAAACGTTAAATCTGTTAAATGTAATGTAAACGGAACTCCTAAGAAGATGTATGTATGTACTTCATGTTTACGTTCTGGCAAAGTTGAAAGAGCTTAGTTAGATTTTTTTCGAGAATAAACATCAAAGAACTGTGGGTATCACAGTTCTTTTTTTGTGCTTATATATCTCATGTATTTATATTTTACATGACTTATTCTACTCACAGCAAAACAGATAGTATCCTAATAATAACAGAACACATATCATTAGAAATCCAAGAAAATCATTGGATAAAATCAGCATAATGGTCATTCCAATGGCAACAAAAAATAATGCAAAGCCCACAACTCTTCTCATCCATCGCTCCTAGATGCTTCTCATCTATTCTCTTACATCACATATAAAAATGATGCATATATTAATATAATATATGCATCATACCAGAAATCATTTCTTCTTATGCTATTATCCTTTAATCCTCTGGATTCACTGCATCCACAATGATGTCTTCCATCTCTTTGGCAGCTGCTGCTCTGGCATCGCTGTCCCCATCACTGGCTTTGTTCTTGGTGAACTTGTCTACAAAATCAGGCACCATATCTAAAATCTTCTCAATGCCGGAATTGGTTGACACACTAATCATTCTAGTAGAGCCATTATGAATAACAAGAACTGCACTGGGGGTCATCTTGCCGCCTAGGCCTCCCCCGCCGTTATTCTTCTTCTCCTGGGTAAATGCTCCGGCTGCTACACCGAAGGATACGTTTACCAATGGAAGAATAATCGTATCTCCAATGTGAATTGCCTCTCCCACAACGGTCTTGGTGCTTAAGAAGCTATCCATCCCCTTAAATAATGATTCTACTGTAGAATTAAATACATCATTTCCTGCCATTTTACTGCCTCCGTTTCCTTTTTATATCCATTTCTATTATTATTTACCAAAAAGTGTTCTGCAATCCTTATTAAACAGAATCTTCACTGCTCCTATTATAATATGAATCACAAAGATTCGTCCAGTAAGAAGTGCTTCCCCCTTAATATAAGGGTCTTCACTGATAAAATCCGGTGTAATTCGTACCCGCTTGCCATACGCCATGGGACACATACTGATGATTCCTGTAGCCTGTCCTGTTAAGTCCGGCTCTCCTAAGGAGAAATCAATATCAGCCATATGAATGTTAGGCTTTACCCTTTTCAGCAACCACAGCATGGTCTGAATCATAAGATTGACTGCCCGCTGATTGCCTTCATCTCTAATGTTATTCAGAAATGTGGTAATTCTTTCCCCATGATTTCCTGGTTGACCTGATGACTTCTGTCGTCTTCGTTTCTTCTCTTTATCGGACATGCCCTGATAATTCTGGGTGTGTTCATTTCCTGCAGAATTTTGTTTCCTGGTTTTATTCTGTGAGGATTGGCTGCCTTGTGTAGACGCATCATCTGCATGCTGTGATACTCCTACAGCAGTTTCCTGTGAAGGAGTATCAACCATAGCTTTTGAAGCTTTCGTATCCGGACTCTTGGTGGTCTTTCCCTTTTTCTCTTTCTTAGGATACAATTGCCACAATCCATAGAAGGCGGTTGCCTTTATGATTACCTCATCCTCCTTCAGTTCACACAGAAACCGAAGGAAGCCTGATAGACCGCCAATACGAAATCTGGCTTCCAATTTACCATCTAAATAGCTTCCATAAGCCT
>CAZYYO010000018.1:0-36177 GCA_964650965.1 uncultured Lachnospiraceae bacterium
TATAATGAATATTGCATCCAACATTCGGACGATTAAAATAAGTATTTATTGTATACGATGGCTTGTCAGGTGCAAGTCTGCCATAACAAGTTGTGTGTCCGCCATCTCGTTGGAGTCTTCTTATCCTGCTTGAATTAACATCAGCAGGTATATCCATATAGTTTCCACCAGGTTTTACATGGCTTACTATATATTCATCCAACTCACTCATCTGTGGTATGAAATGCTCTGTAATAGCCACATTTCTTCTCACGAACTTCTGAAATTCGCTTTGTGCCGGCATACTGTAATTTACAACACCATTTTCGTCACTTATAGCTTCTGGCAAATCACCAAGAGCCTCTTCCACACTCACATAGCGTTTTAAGCCGACTCCATCCTCGCTGTGCGTAGGTTTAGGAAATTCGAATTTTGCATTCTTTAAGCCTACAATAATTACCCTTTTTCTTCGTTGAGGAATGCCATAGTCTGCGGCATTCATAACTTGCTGCTCAATCGTATAGCCAATCTTCCTAAAGGCAATTTTTAGAAGTTCTATTATTTTTTCGCCCTGCGAATTTTTTGCAGATAACAATCCCGTTACATTTTCAAACACAAAAGCTTTGGGTTGCACCTGCTCTATGATATGAATGTATTTCCAGACAAGTTGTCCGCGCTCATCTTCTACATTTCTATTTCCTGCCAAGGAAAACGACTGACAAGGAGGACCTCCGATGACCACATCCGCGTGAGGAATCTTGCTAATATCAATTTGGTTAATATCGGCACACATAATGTGGTCACCAATATTAGCTTTATAAGTTTCAGTGGCGTTTTTGTTATTATCAATCGCCCAGATGATATTATATCCCTCAGCGATAAATCCTAAATCTAATCCACCACCACCTGAAAACAAACTAACCACATTTATGCTCACTTCATTTAACCTCCAATCGGTTCGATTTTATTTCAACATATCTTTCCGTTATTTCTTTGCAGCTAACTCTACTATATTTAGAAATCAGTTTTGTGATTTCACCTATAACAGCGGAATCTGCACTGTCAAGCAATTTATGGCTCAATTTAACCATCTCTTTTTTGTCAGAATCTGAAATCTTTTCATAATCAGGAAAGCACAATCCCTCGATGTCATACCTCTGCAATTTTAGCAATCCTGCTCCGTATTTTTTACCGCTCAATTCCAACTGATAATATGTGTAAAAATTATTCAGTAAGGCGAACAGTATCCACTTATCGACTTTAGGCTTAATAACATAAAAATTGTCTCTCGCAAGTACACCAGTTTCATTCATAACAAATTTCATATCATTACGAACAAAATAGCTAAACAAAATGCCTTCTCCACATATTTCACGTATTTCATACCACTTATCGCTGCTGTTCACTTTCATATACAGTGTCTTTGGTTTTTGTTCTTGTATTATTTTATTTTTCCAAAAATCCAGGTAACTTGATATTTCATCAGAAACAGCATCCTCCACCGGACAGAACAAACGATCTAAACGGGCGTTAAGTGTAGTATACCCATCAATGCTTTTTGGCGAGGATATTATAGGCTTAAAGCAGCCGTCATCTTCGCATAGAAGATCTGGATTAATATACATTTCATTGCAACCTGTTGTTAAGCCTCTTTTGATTGTAGCAAGTTTTGAAAACGGATAAGAGAATTCCTCAAATGCCTTATTTTCTCTTAAAGAAACACTTTGCAGCGTTCCATCCTTTGATTCCAAATATTCTTCACTGGTATCAATATCTGTTTTTCCCTTAACTAATTTCAGAATAACAACCTCAACCAAAGCTTCTCTTTCAAATACATCTCCCTGAATATGTATCTGTTTTTCTACGCCGCATTTGGAAAACATGGTTTTCTGAAACTCGATTCCACTTTTTGCATTCATCCAACTACTCGGAAAAATAACAATCAGCTGGCCTTCATTCTTCAATAAGTCAATGGCCTTCATAATAAAATACATATACATATTTGCCGTACTTGGCAAACCAGAAAAAATGGAATTAGAACGCAATGTCTCCTTTGTTATTCCATATGATTCTAACTCATCGATTTTTTCCTGTCGTATATAAGGTGGATTCATGATAATGCCATCATATGCATTGGAATCGCTGTATTTAAGAAAATCACCGTTAATAAGTCTATATTGCTGGTATTTCGCTTTGGTATTTTCAAATAGAGTAGTATCCATTTCACAAGCAGTAACATTATTGTATTCATATTCTAAAAGTGCATCCAAAAAGGAACCTGCACCATAGCACGGATCCATAATGGCTGCTTGTTTAGGCAAATCAAATAACGAAACCATATAACGGGCAACATTACCCTTTGTAAATACTTGACCCAAATCAGCCATATCGTTGTTCCTCCTATCAGATAGCACTTTTTCCACTCTTAACCCATGCATCTAATTCAGATAATTTAAATTTCCACTTTTTGCCTATTTTATGTGCGGGAATTCCGGTGTCCTTTTTTATCCATTCTCTTACAGTAATAGGTTTAATGCCCAAATATTCTGCAGCCTCTTCAATGCCTATCCATTTATCGTTCATCATTTCATTCACTATTTTCACCTCATCAAATGTTAACGGATACATAATACCATTTTTATTATATCACGAAGGCACTCGGTTTTCAATGGTTTATGTGATGTTTCTTGCTGTTTGATGATGTTTCTTAAAATTAAATTATAAACAAAACCCGAGAGCCAGAAGAATACCTCCAACCCTCGGGGATGTTACGCTTTCAAGCTTTTCAGTATTCAGTTGCTTACAAATATTTTTTGAATGCCTTCTTCATCTTGATTGCCATATCCATCATCCAATCAAATTGCTCAGACCAAGTGTCCTTGTTATCAAAATCAACCGTTTTATACACCAGGATACGGCTTGCCTTTTTCTCCGGTAGTTCATTCCATTCAAGCTCCACACCCATCTCTTGTTCAATGGCTGCTTTGTTGGAATGGAATTTATGATACAGTTCTTTGTCGTCAGAAATATACCATTCCACAAGTGCGTGATTGTACTTTCTTATCTGCGACATACTGATGTGACAAGCCGAGGAACCTACGCTGAATGTCATCCAATGGTCTGTACTTGCCTTCCTCTTATTGAACTGCTTTGCAAATGCATGATTTTGGAATGCATAGTCGTTGAAAGCAACCCAATAGTCATACCTCGCTTGAAGCGTAGGGGAATTACTGGTGTTACGCTTGATTTCCTTTGTCCAGTCATTCGGCTTTTCCACCACTTCAAACTTAACGGCAATATCAGAACTGCCGATTTGATACAGTTTAATTTCTACCAGGAAGAAAGCAATATTCTCATCGGTGTGGTTATTCAGCCACTCAATTGCAGAGCGATGTTCTTCTCTTGCTCTCTTAACAACCCAAATTACAATATCGGCAGATTTGCCGGATGCATATGTAATCAATTTACCAAGGTGGTCATGGTTTGTATCTTCAAGCTGATTCTCAATGATGATTTTTCTGTCCGTTCCAGTTTCGGTTGCATAGATGTCCACATTGAAATCTCCAACGCTGGACTCGGTTTCATCAACGGTAATCTCCAAACCAACGGCATCCGCCAGCAACGCAAGATTATCCTCTTCTGCAAGCCAAGGAGTGAAGTCTATTGCCTCATGTGGCCATACCTTTCTCAAGTCTTTTATTTCTTTCAATTTTCCTAAATTAATCAACTCTATTCCTCCTTGCCGTGCAATTAACCATTCTATCAACTCAACAATAGGCAAAATCATCTTGTCCACTCGACTTTACCCATTTTCAACCTGTCAACTCAACCTATCATTTTCACCATAAGCCGGGTGTTGAATCTTCCGCTTGGCAGCCGTCAAGCCAAGATGCCCAACTCTCGGAAATGCCTTGTTTTCAAGCCTTTTTCGGTATTTACTTCTGTACTTTTGACATCAACACGACGCACTCCACGTGAACGGTTCCCGGAAATAAATCCACGCAGCAAACTCGCTTCACCTCATACCCTTCTTCCTGGAGCACTACCAGATCCCTGGCCAGGCTGGTGGATTTGCAGGAGATGTAGAGCATGGAATCAACGCCATAGTCGATAATCTTCTGCAGAGCCTTGGGGTGGATTCCGTCTCTGGGAGGGTCTAAGATAATGTAGTCGGGTTTCTCCTTAATATCATCTAGAACCTTAAGCACATCTCCTGCTAAGAAATCGCAGTTATCCAGGTGATTTAGCTTGGCATTCTCCTTGGCTGCCTCCACGGCTTCCTCTACAATTTCCACACCAATCACATGCTTTGCAACGGGAGCCAGAATCTGAGCAATGGTGCCAGTGCCGCTGTACAGGTCATACAGCACCTTTCCCTCCAGAGTATTTCCGGTCTTACCCACAGCGTCCTTGTGGGTTCCCTCTGCAATAAATCTTCTTGCAGTGTCATACAGCACCTCTGCCCCCAGAGAATTGGTCTGGAAGAAGGAGAAGGGGGAAATCTTAAATCTTAATCCAAGAAGCTCTTCGTAGAAGAAATCCTGTCCGTAGAGAATCTCCGTCCCCTGGTTTTCCACCACGTCAGCCTCCCGGTCATTTCTGGTGTGAAGAATTCCTGCAAATGTTCCTTCCAGCTGAAGCTCTGTTAATGCCAGAACATAATCTGCTAGCATATCCTGTTCCACAACAGAGATGTTAAAGGATACATCTGAGCTGGTAACCAAATCTACCAGAATTTCTCCTGTTTTCTCACCGCGACGAACCAGCAGATGTCTCAGATATCCCTTGTGACTCATCTTATGGTAAAAATCTGCTCCCACATTGGTGAAGAAATCTAAGGTTGCAGTAAGAATTTTGCAGAAATCCTCATGAACAATCTGACATTGAGATACCTCAACGATATCATAGAAGCTTCCCTTCTTATGCATCCCCAGAGACAGGGGGCCGTCCTTGTAGGCATCTCCAAAGGAAAATTCCATTTTATTGCGATAACCAAATTGCTTAGGACTGCATTTGATTCCCTCAAAGACCTCCTCAATCTCAGCTTTCTTAAGCACTGGTGCTAACAGCGATTTTACCTGCTGTTCTTTAATGGCAAGCTGCTTCTCATAATCTAAGGTCTGATAGGAGCATCCGCCGCAGATGCCATAATGCCCGCAAAATGCCTTTTCATTCTCCAGGGGAGATGGCTCTAAGATTTCTAACAATCTGCCCTCAGCTTTATTTCTTCTGGCTTTCTTAACAGACAGACTGATTTTCTGTCCTTCAATCACGTTTTTTACAGCAATATCAAATCCGCCTTCTTCATCTGGAATATGTACCTTTCCCTTATTTGGAAAATCCACATGGTCCACATATCCTTCTATGATTTGTCCTCTTTTCACCTGATATACTCCTTCTTCCACTTGTTACCCAAATATTTGGTTTTTCTATGATAGAACCTAAAATGAGCCACAGTGTCATCCGCTGCGGCTCACAGAAATCTTAACTCTTATTTATTCTTCCTCATCATCTAAGGAGTCATCTTCAAATAAATCATCTTCCTCATCGTCATCATCAAAATCATCCATAAACTCATCCTCATAATCAGGTGAGAAATAACGATACAGGGCATATGCAATTCCGCCAATGGCAGCAATTACAAGGGCAACTCCCAAGATACATTTCCATGGACATTTCTTCTTCTCCACAACAACCTCTTCCTTCTTAGCACGACTTAATAAATCTTTTAATTTTGACATATCAATTAATTCTGTAATATCTTCACGCTTAAACATGGTACCCCTCCTTGTTCGCATTCATTAATTTCATTCATTATATCATAGTTTTTCCCATTACCATAGAAAAAATTACAGGAATCCTCTGACAATTTTTTTTGAACTTTATATTTTTTTCAATTTTGCAAAGGATGCAAACATCTTCTTGGTTCCCACACGGTCAAAATCCACCGTAACCTCGTAATCCCGTCCACCTTCGTTAATTGCCGCTACCGTTCCTTCTCCGAACTTCACATGGCTCACCCGGTCTCCCTGGGTATAATCTAAGGAATTTTTCTGAATCTTGGTTCCAAAATTCTTAGCCTGGTAGGTCTGTGCTGCTACCGGAGTTCTCTTAAGAACTGCCGGCTTTGGCGTAGATTCAAACAGATAGCTGTCTCTGGGCTTTGGCTCCCACAGATTTCCATCAATTAACTCCTCCGGAATTTCCTTCACAAAACGACTAATCTTACTATATTGGGTCTCTCCCCGCACCATACGCATTTTGGCACTGGTAATGGTAAGATGTTCCTTGGCTCTTGTAATTCCCACATAGCACAGCCGGCGTTCTTCCTCTAACTCGTCACCGCTGTTATCACTGGTAATACTCATATAGCTGGGGAATAATCCATCCTCCATGCCTGCCAGATATACGTTGGGAAATTCTAATCCCTTGGCACTATGCAATGTCATTAAGACCACATAATCATTATCCTCTGCCAGATTATCAATCTCTGCCATTAAGGCCACTTCCTCCAAAAAGCCACTTAAGGTGGGTTCCTCTGCCTCCTGCTCATAGGTGATAATCTTGTTCATTAATTCATCAATATTTTCAATACGAGCCTTTGCTTCATCGGTATTCTCTGCTTCTAGTTCTTCCACGTAACCGGTCTCATCAATAATTTCTTCCAACAGCTTGGATACACTATAGTATTCCAAACGGCTTCGCATGGATTGAATAAACATCACAAAGGGCTGAATCTTGGTAGCACCTCGACCCAGACTTGGAATTTTGTCTGCATCCTGTAATGCCTGAAAGAAATTCAGCTGATTCTCATAGGCATAATCTGCTACCTTTGCCAGGCTGGTAGCACCAATACCACGACGGGGCACGTTAATAATTCTTCGCACTGCAATCTCATCTTGTGCATTGTCTATGGTTTTCAAATAACACAAGAGATCCTTTACTTCTTTTCTGGAATAGAAATTCACACCACCTACAATCTTATAAGGAATGTTGGATACAACCAGCTTCTCCTCCAACAGACGGGACTGGGCGTTGGTACGATACAAAATAGCACAGTCTCCATAGGTGTAGTCTCCTCTTCTTACCTTAGAGGCAATATCTCTGGAAATATAATCTGCCTCCTCATATGCACTGTCAAACTGTTCAAAATGTATCTTCTCGCCAGTTTCGTTTTCTGTCCAAAGTGCCTTGTCCTTACGTCCCACATTATTGGCAATCACTGAATTAGCCGCATTCAAAATCACCTTGGTAGAACGGTAATTCTGCTCTAGCTTAATCACACGGGCATTGGCATAATGCTTCTCGAAATTCAGAATATTATAGATATTCGCCCCTCGGAATTTATAAATGGACTGGTCATCATCCCCTACAACACACAGATTCTGTCTGCCTGCCGCTAAGAGACGCACTAATTCAAACTGTGCCGTATTGGTATCCTGATACTCGTCCACCATAACATATTGAAAACGCTCCTGGTAATAATTGGCCACCTCAGCATCTGTTTTCAGCAGCTCTACCGTCATCAAAATCAAATCATCAAAATCCAGTGCATTATTCTGCTTTAATCTTGCCTGGTATTCCCGATACACCTGAGCCTGACGAACCTTGTTAAAGTCCCCCTGTGCCCGCAGGGTAAACTCCTCCGGAGAGATCAATTCATTCTTGGCACCGGAAATCACATTTAAGAACATCTTCTCCTTAAACTTCTTGGTGTCAATCTCCAGACGCTTACAAACTTCCTTCATCACTGCCTTCTGATCATCTGTATCATAAATGGTGAAATTATTGTTATAACCCATGCGATCAATATATCTTCGTAGGATTCTTACACAGCTGGAATGAAAGGTTGCAACCCAAATACTCTCTGCACCCATTCCCACCATTTGGTTAATACGCTCCCGCATTTCCCCGGCTGCTTTATTGGTAAATGTAATGGCCATAATATGATATGGCATCACCTGTTTTTCTTCTATAAGATATGCCACTCGATGGGTAAGCACACGGGTTTTACCACTTCCGGCTCCAGCCAACAGTAGCAGCGGACCTTCCGTACACATCACAGCCTCCTGCTGTGGACCATTTAATCCCTGTAATAAATGATTGGTTTGTTCCATAATGTTCTCGTCTCTTTCTATGTATTTCTGTTCTTCTATCCTATCATACTTTGCCATACCTTCGCTACTGTATTTATGAAAAAATCGAACATATTATCGATTTTCATAAAAGTCTTGTTATCTAGTTTTTAATACTATATAATGAAGATATATGATAAGTACACGTAGATAGACACAGCCACAGGCTGTGAGCAAAGGTTCCATAAGTGAATGTTTATAGATGTGAGGTCAACAAATATGAAATCAGATTCTAAAAAATTATTAAATGAATTATTAAAGAGCTTATCCAAAATTGACTATGTTCATCCGGATGAAATTCCTAATATTGACTTATATGTAGATCAGGTTACCACCTTCATTGATTCCCAGCTAGAATCTGTGAAGCGAAATGAAGAAGACAAGACCCTAACGAAAACCATGATCAATAACTACACCAAGAATCATGTGCTTCCCTCTCCTGAGAAGAAGAAATATTCCAAGGAGCACGTGCTGACTTTGATTTTCATCTATTATTTTAAAAGCTTCCTTAGTATTAAGGATATTCAAAGTATTTTAAATCCTGTTACCGAGAAATTCTTTACTACAGAAGACTCCCTGTCCTTTGGTGACATCTATAGTGAGCTGGTTACATTAGAAAACACGGAATCCAAGGCTCTTATGAAGGACGTGATTAAGAAATACAATTTAAGCCAGGAGACCTTTACCGATGCTCCCGAAGAGGATCAGGAATTTCTCCGCAATTTTGCCTTTGTATGCATGCTGGGCTTTGATGTCTATATTAAGAAAATGATGATTGAGGAAATTATTGATATCCAAACAGCTGCTTCGGAACAAAAAAAAGAAGCCTCTAAGACTTCTTCTTCGGAATCAGACGGTTCATAACCATGTCATATCCATCATTTCCATAATTTAAAGATCGGTTTACGCGACTAATGGTTGCTGTAGAAGCACCTGTCTGTTCAGCAATATCCAGATAGGTCTTCTCTTCTCTCAGCATACCAGCCACCTCAAATCTCTGGCACAGTGACTGAAGCTCATTCACTGTACACAAATCTTCAAAGAAGCTATAGCATTCTTCTCTATTGTTCAGACTTAATATTCCGTCCATTAGATGATCCATATTCTCATTACGAATCTGTTTACTCATTTATTTACCTCAACTATTATTGAAACGTCAGCTATTTTAACTGTATGCTCCGTGTTCTAGAGAATAATAACGCCTTTGTCTCTTGCATAATCAATTTCTTCCTGGGGCCAGATTGATACCTGAACCTCTCCAATATGTGCTTTTCTTAAGAAAAACATACAGATTCTGGACTGTCCGATTCCTCCACCAATGGTATAAGGAAGCTTTTTCTCCAAAATTGCCTTCTGGAAGGGAAGCTCTGCTCTCTGGGTACATCCCGCCTTCTCTAACTGCTGCTTTAGGGCATCCTCATCCACTCGAATTCCCATGGAAGATAATTCAAGTGCAATATCAATCACCGGATAATATACAATAATATCGCCATTTAAAGACCAGTCATCATAATCAGGAGCTCTTCCATCATGCTTTGCTCCGGAGGCCAGTTTATCTCCAATCTGGGAAATAAATACAGCTCCTTTTAGCTTGGCAATCTTGTATTCTCGTTCCTTTGGTGTAGCATCTGGATACATATCCTCTAATTCCTGAGAAGAAATGAACGTAATTTCCTCTGGCAGGAAGCACTGAATATAATCGTATTCATTTGCCATATGCTTCTCTGTAACACGAAGTGCCTCATATACAGACTTCACAGCATTCCTTAAGGTATCTAGGTTACGTTCTTCCTTATCAATAATCCGTTCCCAATCCCATTGGTCTACATAAATGGAGTGAATGTTGTCGGTTTCCTCGTCACGGCGAATGGCATTCATATCCGTATACAGCCCTTCTCCCACATCAAATCCATAGCGACCTAATGCCATTCTCTTCCACTTAGCAAGAGAATGTACTACTTCTACCTCTTTATCATCCAGCTCCTTGATTCCGAAGCTTACCGGGCGTTCCACACCATTTAGGTTATCATTTAAACCTGATTCCGGTGTTACAAATAAGGGCGCTGATACTCTATGAAGATTTAATTCTGTAGCCAGCTGCTGCTGGAAGAAATCCTTTACACTTTTAATGGCTATTTCTGTTTCTTTTAAATTTAATGCAGGTTCATAACCTTCTGGTATTACTATTTTACTCATGCTGCCTCCTAAAGCTCACAATTTCCAACGGTTCTTGGGAATGGAATGACATCACGAATATTGCCCATTCCAGTGAGATACATAACGCATCTTTCAAATCCAAGACCAAAGCCGGCATGTCTTGCTGTTCCATATTTACGAAGGTCTAAGTAGAAGCCGTAATCCTCTTCCTTCAATCCACAGTCTGCCATACGACTCTTTAAGATTTCCAGGTCATCTTCTCTTTGGCTTCCACCAATAATCTCACCGATTCCCGGAACCAGACAATCCATTGCCGCAACCGTCTTACCATCCTCATTAAGCTTCATATAGAATGCCTTGATTTCCTTCGGATAATCGGTAACAAATACAGGACGTCCAAATACCTGCTCTGTAAGATAACGCTCATGCTCGGTCTGTAAATCGCAGCCCCAGAATACCTTATATTCAAATTCATCATTATGCTTCTCTAATTCTGCAATAGCATCCGTATAGGTAATACGTCCAAAATCAGAAGTGGCAACATGCTGTAATCGCTCTAATAATCCCTTATCTACAAAGGAATTGAAGAAATTCATCTCTTCTGGTGCATTCTCTAATACATAATTAATCACATATTTCAACATATGCTCTGCAAGCAGCATATCATCTGTAAGATCTGCAAATGCAATCTCCGGCTCAATCATCCAAAACTCTGCTGCATGTCTGGTAGTATTGGAATTCTCAGCTCGAAAGGTTGGTCCAAAGGTATAGATATTCTTAAACGCCATAGCGAAGGTCTCACCATTTAACTGGCCACTTACTGTCAGGTTGGTTGGCTTTCCGAAGAAATCTTCGGAGAAATCTACGGCACCATCCTTGGTCTTTGGAATTTGGTTTAAATCCATGGTAGTCACCTGGAACATCTCTCCTGCTCCTTCGCAGTCACTTCCGGTAATTAATGGTGTATGCACATATACGAAATCCCGCTCCTGGAAAAACTTATGAATCGCATAAGCACACAGGGAACGAACACGAAATACTGCTTCAAAGGTGTTGGTTCTTGGACGAAGATGAGAAATGGTTCTTAAGTATTCCATAGAATGTCTCTTCTTCTGTAATGGATAATCCGGGGTAGACTCTCCTTCTATTACAATTTCAGTTGCCTGTATTTCAAATGGCTGCTTTGCCTCTGGTGTCAGTGTAAGCTCACCAGTAACAATGACTGCAGCTCCTACATTTAATTTGCAAATGGTATCAAAATTATCCATAGCATCATGAAATACTACCTGTACTGGTTCAAAAAAGGTACCGTCATTTAATACCATAAAGCCAAAGGTCTTAGAATCACGGATACTTCTTACCCATCCACCAACCGTAACGGTCTGCTTGTCATACTCTTTATAATTGCGATGTAAATCTCTTACGTTAATCATCTTTTTTCCTCCTGAAACAAACTATTTTCTAGTTTACCTCACAAATGCACACAAATCAAGGGTTTACCAAGATTTTTTCTGGATGCCTCTATAGTTTTTATCTTGCACCTTTTAAGGCAAAAATATATAATAATCATTAGGCTTTACGCCTGAATATATATCAGAAATTGGAGAATACATATATGAACAAGAAAGAAGTTGCAGAAATCAAACGACGTTTTAAAAAGGATGCCTGTACCTTTACAAAGATGACCGGATGCTACGTAGATGCTTCCCGGGAAAAGGTGGTTAAATTCAGCGAAACCTTTTTAAATCTGGAGGATGAGGAATTTCATAAATACCTGGAGATTGCCAACAAGTGCCTGTCCGGAACGGTAGGAAATAACCTGATTGAATTAAATTTCCCCTCAGAGGAGGAAGCCGTTGGCGGTCGTCAGCAGATTCTTATGGCACTTAGAGAAAGTAAGCTTCAGGATGAAAATCTCTTAGATACCTTCTATGACCTGGTGATTGATACCTTTGATTACCCAGGGAACTATCTGATTCTTCTCTACCATGATGCCTATGATGTGCTGGTACGCACTTCTGACAACAATGCCTTAGATGAATCCGAGGAAGTATATGAATATCTGCTGTGTGCCATTTGTCCTGTTACCTTATCTAAGCCTGGACTGGGTTATCGGGAGGAGGAGCATCGCATTGGTGCAAGAATTCGTGATTGGGTAGTTGGTCCTACTGACACTGCCTTTACCTTCCCATGCTTTACCGACCGCAGCACGGATATTCATTCTGTGTTGGTATATGCCAAGAATCCTCAGGAGCCTCACAAGGAATTCTGGGAAAACGGACTGGGCTGCGGCAGCAAACACACTGCTGCTGAGAAGAAGAACGCCTTTCACAATATTGTGGTGCAGACCTTAGGACCAGATAACGAGGAAACGGATGAGGTGCTCCTAGACGTTCAGCAGGGCTTAAATGATTACATCCTAGAGGAAAAGGAAACCCATGACAAGGATGAACCTATCATCCTAAAGGGTGAGGATGTGGTAGAAATCTTAGAAGACAGTGGAATTTCTGAAGAAAAGGCTTCCAAAATCCAACAGCACTATGAAGAATTCTTCCAGGATACCCTTCCTGCAGCTGATGAATTGTTGGATACCAAAGCCATTAAGAACAATGAAGTTCGTGCTGAAAAGAAGCTTCTGCAGGAAAAGGTGGTGGATTTAACTCACCAGCTAGAGGATGCCGGCGTCATTACCAAGGATGGCGATGAAATCGACGTGGTGTTAAAGGTAAAACCGGAAAAGGTGGACCAAATCACCTCTGCCTTCGTAGATGGAAGAAAATGTCTGGTAATTCCTATGGATGAGGATGAGCATGCCAGAATTAATGGAGAAATGAAAGAATTATAAAATATGATGAACCAGATAAAGGGCTGCTTTTACGAAAGCAACCCTTTATCCATGCTTCCGGATTGGAAGCCTTCCATATCCAATGTAATATAAGAAAATCCCAACGAATGAAATGTTCCAACAATATCATCCTTCATCTGTAGGGCACGTTGCAGTTCATTGACATCCAACTCCAACCGAGCGGTACATAAGCCCTCCTTGTCATCCATTTTAGGGTCCTGATGCATCCGCACCCGAACATTACGAAAGCCCTGTTTCCTTAGATACTGCTCTCCCTGGTCCACCATATGCATATGCTCACGGCTCAGCCAGGTTCCATAGGGGAATCGTGTGGCAAGACAGGGAGAAGAGGGTCTCTCAGCTACAGAAATTCCATATTCTCCCGCCATTTTTCTAATGTCCGCCTTGGTAAAATGAAGCTCTGCCAGGGGACTGTGAATTCCCAATTCATGGACTGCCTGAATTCCCGGGCGATATACTCCCAGGTCATCTTCATTGGTTCCCTCAAATACATGGGGACAATCTAATTGCCGAGCCAGCTGCTGCGCCTGGGTAAATAAATACTTTTTACAGCGATAGCAGCGATTCACTGGATTCATAGCAATATCCGCATCCTTTAGTTCATCAATTTCTATTACCTGATGCACTGCTCCAATTTCCTCTGCAACCTGCTTGCACAGCGCCACCTCTCCCGAAGGATGAAGTGTGGTACTCATAGTAACCCCATATACAGTTTTTCCTGTATTTGCACCTTTCATAGCCTGGCATGCCCCACGAAGCAGCAGACTGCTGTCTACGCCTCCTGAGAATGCAATCATGATATTATGGCTCGTGTAGGGCGTGAAATAGGATTCTAGCTCTGCTATTTTCTTGCTTCTTTGATTGTTCTCTTGTAGTCTCATCTCTGTAGGTTCCTTCATATATGCAAATACTACATCTGCTTTTTTTGTATGATTTTATATGCTTTCCTCTGGGCAGCAATATAAATCTGTTGGAAACTATATCTTGGCTCTAAATCCTTGTTTTCCGCCAATATCTTATGGATACTGTCATACTCCGGATAGCAATAAATGGTTCCGTGATGCCAGCATACCTTCACCAGAATATCTCCTACAGGTGTTTCTACCTTCAGGGTCTCCCGCTGGAGTATGGTGCGCTCCATCTCTACTCTGCGAATACCAATGGTGGTGGTTTCCCGGAAGATAATTTCTTCCATCACCGGAATATCCTTCTGGGTACAGATAACATTCAGTTGATATGCCGGACGATTCTTCTTCATAAAGACCGGCATATAATGTACATCTCTGGCCCCTGCCTCTAATAGCAGTTCCATTACATATCCCAGGATTTCCCCAGTGCAATCATCAATATTAGATTCCAGCTTGTAGATGGTATCCTTCGTTTCTCCCGAATCTAATTCCACCTGCTTATCGTTATCGTCTACTTCAATCAGAAACGCTCTTAAAATACTGGGACGCTCATATTCCCGTTTTCCTGCTCCCATACCGACTTTTACAATCTGATATGTATCCGGAAGCTGCTTTGTGGTCATGATTGCTGCTGCAAGAGCTGCACCTGTAGGGGTAACCAACTCCCCTTGGATATTACAGCTTGTTAACACAAGTCCTGACTGCTGCATAATATTCACCACTGCTGGCACCGGTACCGGAATCACACCATGCTGACATCTCACATTTCCACTTCCCTCGGTAATCCTTGGAATACATACACTGGTAATGCCAAGATTGTCCATACATACGGCGAAGCTTACAATGTCTACAATGGAATCCACAGCACCTACTTCATGAAAATGTACCTGAGACTTCTCAACTCCGTGAGCCTGTGCCTCCGCCTGTGCTAAAATATCAAACACCTTATGTGCCAGCTTATTAGCCTTGGGGGTTAATTTGGCAGAATCAACAATCGCCATTACCTGTTCATAACTGCGATGACTATGCCCATGATGATGATGCTTTGGCTCTTCCGTCTTGCCAGCATGCTCCTGGTGCTCTCCATGAAGATATTCCATATCGTGGTCTTTATTATCTATATCTCTTAGCTTTACATCAAAATCACAGGCATCCAAACCAGATTTCTTTACTCTTGTAATCTCAATATCAAACTCATCACTTACACTTAAGGTGCTTAAGGCCTGCCTTAGCACCTCTTGGCTGGCACCTAAATCCAGCAAAGCTGCCACGGTCATATCACCGCTAATTCCACTATTACATTCCAAATATAACTGTCTACTCATGCTGTTCTCCTAACCGGTTAATCTGTGTTGCAATGTATCCAGCACCATAACCATTATCTATATTTACAACTGCAATACCATTGGCACAGGAATTAATCATGGTCAATAGTGCCGACAGACCATTCATGCTGGCTCCATATCCCACTGAGGTGGGAACAGCAATCACTGGCTTATCCACCAGGCCTCCCAGTACACTGGCCAAGGCTCCCTCCATCCCCGCCACAGCAATCACACAATTGGCTGACGTAATCTCGTCTAAGTTAGAAAGTAATCTGTGAATACCACTAACCCCCACGTCATAGATACGGTCCACATTGGAGCCAAAATATTCCGCAGTCAATGCAGCTTCCTCTGCCACGGAAATATCTGCCGTGCCTGCCGTGCAAACTGCTATCTTACCAATTTTTTTCTTATTTTCCTTCTCAATACGAATAATATGAGACAATGGATCATAGATTACCTGTGGGAATTCCTGCTTAATCAATTCATACTGATGTTCGCTGGCTCTGGTTCCAAAGACCTCCCCATCCATCTCATATAATCTGCGGAAGATTTCTAATAAATGCTCATCTGACTTTCTGCTGCAAAAGATAACCTCTGCAAAACCGGAACGCACCTTTCTATGCATATCCAGCTTGGCATACCCCATCTCCTCATAAGGCTGGCGCTTGAAGAAATGTTCCGCCTCTTCTATGGATATTTCATTGTTTTTTAATTTTTCTAATACTTCTCTTGTTTCCACCCAAATCACATCCTTTTTTCAATTTCGATTTCTTCTAGTAATTGTAATATTTCGGGATTTTTTTCTTCCAATCCTGTTTTCTTAAGAATATTTCGAATCATTGTCTCTAGATGGTGCTCTTTTGTAACATCCTGTAAAAACTGTATTCTGGCAGGATTTCCTGTCCATTCGATTCTTTTATCTTTTACTGCAAAGGTCCTTCCTGTTTTTTCATCTGTCATATAATACTGCTGGTATGCAGTTGTTAATTGATTGCAGGAAATACAAGTTTCACAAGGCTCATCTCTATGGAAAATCACCTCATAACATTTTCTTCCTACACATAAATGATTTTCTTTTTTTGCCAGTTGCTCTGAAGCTACTCGATTTAGATAATACAAATCATAGGTTTCTGCATCACTCACAACAATTGCATCACTTGCCTCATCCAACAGCCAGTTGAAGTTTCTACCCATAATAGCCGCTGGAATGTGTAAATCCAGGCCATAAATCTGGAATTGATTTTTTCCCATTCTTTTCGCCGTAAGAAGTGCTGTGTCGGCCTTCTCATACAGGCTCTGATAATCTGAAGCATATTGAGGGCTCTGGCATACACCGATGGAACAGGATAACTGTAAATGCTCCACCTGAAACTGAAGTTTCTTTCGCAGTTCTTCTAGTTTCTCCCGAAGTTCCTCCTGGGTGAAACGCTGCATTAAAAATATTCCAAACTCGTCACCACCCATACGACACAATACATCCTGGGAATCAAAAAAAGCTCGAATCAACTCTGCAACTTTTTGAATGGTTTCATCTCCTACCGTATGACCAAGAGAATCATTCACCATTTTGAAGTTATCAATATCAAGAATAATAAATAATCCTTTTCCCTGAGGCTTTCTGGCAAAATAATCATTGATTTTATGTTCAAAAGTTCCTCTGTTATAAAGCTTGGTCTGTCTCTCCAGTGTGTCACTTACTAATTGCAGAATTTCTTCTTTATCAAACGGCTTTCTAAGGAATGCAGCAGCCCCATGCTCCTGTAGAAATCCGATTAATTTCATATCTGCCTTAGCTGATGTAACAATCACAGGAATATCTCGGGTATTGGCATGTTCCTTCATGGTAACTAGCAGCTCATCGCCAGACATTACCGGCATATATAAATCTGTTACAACCATGGAAATGTGCTCATAATTCTCCTGAAGATAATTCCATGCAATTGCACCATTATCGGCCTTAACAATACTGTAATCATCCTTTAGACAGTCTGCTAAAATCATAAGGTTCATTTTTAAATCATCTACAACGACAATGGTTCCATCCCGTCTCTTACTGCTCTCATCACCATTTTCAATTTCCACAAAGCTGTCCATGTTAAACAGTGGTTCTAGACGGCTGCTATGGAGCAGTTCCATAAACTCATTTTCAGGAAGCGGCTGAGAGTAATAGTATCCTTGAATAAAATTACATCTAAGATTTTTAAGATAAGCCACTTGCTCCTCTGTCTCTACACCTTCTGCAATAACTAACAGGTTCATCCACTTGGCCAATGTAATGATAGAACTCATAATATTATTAGAATTCTTATGATTCTGCTCGTTTTGAATAAATTTCATATCCAGCTTCAGCACATCAATGGGAAGCTCCGATAAAATGTTAAGGGAAGAATATCCACTTCCAAAGTCATCCATCTCAATTACAAACCCATATTGCTTTAATCTCTCAATTACCTGAACAAGCTGCATGGTATTTTCCGTATATGCCGTTTCTGTAATTTCCAGATGAAGATACTTGGGCTCTAACTGATATCGCTGCACCAGCTCTAATAAAAACTCTGGTAAATCCTGCATATAAATATCTTTTCTGGACATATTAACAGACACTGGCACACAGCTTCCCCGCTGTTGCAGTGTATTAGAGATAAATTGACAGGCCTTCTCCCAGATATATTTATCTAATTCTGTAATAAATCCGTTTCTCTCAAAAATAGGAATAAATTCTGCCGGAGATATTAGCCCTAAGTCCGGTTGTATCCAGCGAGCCAAAGCCTCAGCACCTACCATATTTTCATTTCGAATATCGTATTTTGGCTGAAAATAAATCTGGAATTGCTTCTTCTCCAAAGCATCCTTCATAATGCTGGCAATCTTTTGTTCCTTCATTAATCCCTTTCTTAGGGAATCATCATACTCACAAACAATTCTTCCATATTGTCCTTTAATCTCAGACAGCGCAAGTGCCGTTGCATCACACATATTCGTCAAAGGTAAATGAATATCCTGAATATGATAAATTGCAAATTTCATGATAACATCCCGGGTAAGGGGATATTCTCCTACCTCGTCATGGATTTTCAGCAGTACCTCTTGAATATGTGGCGTTCTTGGTACACAAATAAAGAACTTGTCTCCAGCATACCGACAGGTAATTTCATTTTCTCCATGGAAGCTTTCATCAATAATTCCAGCAACATATTTTAGAAGGCGATCACCTTCTGAATATCCGAATGCGCTGTTGTAAATCTTGAATTTTTCAATATCTGCCTGAATCAAGTCAAAGCTTACTCCAGATTTGGCATAGAGCATATCACTAACTTTTCGAAAAAATGCACGCTTATCGTATAATCCGGTAAGAATATCACGTTCTGCAGTGGCAAGATTTTCAGAAGCTTCTTTCATGGTAATGAGATTCTTCAATCTCTGCCGGATGATCTGTGCTTTATATGGCTTACCTACAAAATCATTGGCTCCCATAGATAATACACGGGTTTCGCTTTCCTCACTATCCATCTGAGACGCAATAATAACCGGTATATTGCATAAGGCTCGATCCTTTTTCATTTCAAACAATACCTGGTATCCATCCATGCCAGGCATAATCAAATCTAAAAAAACAGCAGAAAGCTTGTCAGAATTAGCCCTTAGAATTCTAAGAGCTTCTTCCCCGCCTTCTGCACTTAATATATCATATTCGTCTTCAAGTATATGACCAAGGATTTTTCGGTTGTTCTCCTGATCATCAATAATCAATATATGTCTGTTTTTCATCATACCTGCTTATCCCATCAAGCATGGGTTAATTTCTGTCTTCACCCAGCTTCTCCATTAACTCCATGGTATCCATCACCTGCTCATCTAATAGATTCTTCAGATTCCGCTGTGTTTCATATAAATCAAGAATATTTTTCACCCTTTTTTGAACAATCTGTGGATAAAATGGTTTGGTAATAAAGTCGTTTACCCCAAATTCAAATGCCTTCATTTCATTTTCATAATTCGATTCCACCATTATAATAATCACTGGAATCTCCGGAATAAATCCAAATTCATTCATAAACTCCAGGACTTCAAATCCTGTCTTCTTAGGCATAATTAAATCTAACAAAATTAATTTCAAATCCAACTGATGCTTCTGAATCATAGCGATGGCAGCTTCCCCATCCTCAGCCTGTATAATTTCATAATCTGCTTCCAGATATTTTTCCAAAAGCAACCGGTTGGATTCCACATCATCAACGATTAGAATTTTATCCTTACTCATGTCCGTTCTCCATCTTCCTGCGTATCTTAATTTACATGCTTATCCCTAGTTTGTATATATATGTATCATACCTTGAAATGCTAATGAATTCAAGCAATTTCCTCTTTGCCTCCAGACAATTTTCGAAGAAGTAAAAGCACTAGAATCAGTAGCAAACCGCAAACAGGAAGTGCTAAAATTGCAAACCTCTCCAAGCCCAGCATATTCAGAATGCCAATCAGGAAATACCCTGCAAGGCATACAGCGGCAACAATTGCCACATATGGAATTTGCGTGGTTACATGATTTACATGATTACAGTGTCCCCCGGCAGAAGCCATAATTGTGGTATCAGAAATTGGGGAACAATGATCTCCACATACTGCACCTGCCAGACAGGCACCAATGGAAATAACCATCATCTGTCCTGATGGGAACACGCCAACTACAATAGGAATCAGGATGGAGAAGGTTCCCCATGAGGTTCCTGTAGCAAACGCCAGACCTGCAGCCACAGCAAAAATAATCACTGGAAGGAAGCCATGTAAAGAAACGGCAGTACTTTCCACTAAGCCTGCTACAAACACCTTCGCTCCCAGAAGATTGGTCATTCCTGACAATGTCCAGGCGAAGGTAAGGATTAAGATAGGCGCAACCATAGATTTAAAGCCTTCCGGAATACAATCTGTAAATTCCTTAAAGGTTAATACCCGTCTTGCCAAATAATATATGAAGGTAAATACCAGGGTAACCGCTCCACCCATAACAAGTCCCATAGAAGCATCAGAATCAGCAAATGCCTGAATAAAATTGCTTCCTGAGAAGAAGCCTCCTGTATATACCATAGCCAAAATACAGCTTATAATTAATACAAGTACTGGTAGCACCAGGTCAATTACCTTTGCCCTGTCATTATGCACATCATCCTGACTTTCATCATAGGGTCTGTCTGGTGTGGTAAATAAATCCCCTGCGATTGCATTAAGCTCATGCTTTCTCATTGGGCCAAAATCTACCCGAAGCAGCGTAATTCCCACCACCATAACCAGCGTCAGAATCGCATACAGATTATAAGGTATGGTTTCAAGAAATACTGCAAAGCCATTAATTCCGGACTCCTCTGGTACAGATGAGGTCACTGCTGCCGCCCAGGAGCTGATTGGTGCAATAATACATACCGGTGCTGCAGTAGCATCAATAATATAGGACAGCTTTGCCCTGGACACATGATGATGATCTGTCACCGGTCGCATAACAGAGCCCACGGTAAGGCAGTTGAAATAATCATCTACGAAGATAAGCACGCCCAGAATCATTACAGAAATCTGAGCACCAATTCTAGTCTTAATGTGCTTGGAAGCCCATTTTCCAAACGCATAGGAGCCGCCAGCCCGATTTAACAAGGCCACCAAAATTCCCAGCATAACTAAAAATATCAGAATACCAACATTCCAGCTGTCTGCCAGCTTATAAACCATTCCACCATCTTCGTTGAAGAACATGGTGTTAATCATAGTCTCTACATTAAAATCTGCATATAACAAAGCCCCAACAATGATTCCAGATAAAAGAGAGGTATATACCTCCTTGGTAATCAATGCTAATGCAATTGCCACAACTGGTGGCAGTAATGAAAAAATTGTTGCATAGGTGCTACACATAATCCCCTTCTCCTTTGTCTCTAATTCTCTCCTGTAGCCTTCTGGTAGTTCTGGCTGCTGCTGGCTGACCAGCTGGTCTTATTGGCAGCAACAATATCCCCTGAGGCTGGATTGTATCCATAGAAATTTACAATAGATGTGTCGGATGGATTCATTCCTGTATCATCCATCACATCCTTATAACGAACAAATAATAGATATGCTCCGTTTTCTGATTCTCTATCGTATACCAGGCGTTCCCTGGTACCAGAATCATCGCTGTCTTCTATGATAGCATACAACCCACCCTTTGCACTATAGGAAAATGTTATTTTGTCCCCATCATTGGTGTTATAGATAGCATCAAATAATGCCAGATACTGCTGCTCCAATTCCAAATCCCCGGAATACACCCCATATTGGTCTGTATCCGGCAGGGTGTCTGTCTGGGTATTATCTTCCGCTGAGATATCTTGGTTTTCCGAGTCATCCTGAGGAAGTATCTGGGATTCATTCACATCCCTGTCATCCTGAGATTCCATGTCAGACTCTAGGCTTCTTGAATACTTCCTGACAAATAAATTCACAGGTTCATATATCTCACAAATACTTGGGTCCAGAAAATTCTCTATTGTAACAAGAAGTGTTCCATCCTCCTGCATTTCTTCATGGGAAATGTTCATTAGAAAAGCAAAGCCCAGCAGTAATCCTCCGGCCAAAATCACCAGGGAAAGTACCGTTGCTATTAAGGTAGAAATCACCTTAACCCATACTTTCTTAAAAATCCTGCCCAGATAATATACCACCAGCCATAGACCATACATTAGAAATATAACACCACCAACGCCAATGATTCCCACACTAAGATTGCCAAACCAGCTGCGGTATCCGTAGCCTGATGGAAATTCAATGTAAACGATGCAGGTTACCAAGGTGAAAATCAGGTAAAGCAATAAAACAAAGTTTGTAATACATATCCTGCGAAATCGTTTCTTCAGTTCAGATAAGCCGGATGGAAGGGGCATTACCGTCTCAGAATTCTCATATGTCACAGTCTCTGGCTGTGTATCCCAACGCCTCTGTTTTCGGTTTCTTTGCAGCGAGTGATACCTGGTCATAAGCTGCTGTGCTTCCTCCATCTTCCCCATATCCACACAAGCCTGTGCCATGGGAAGAAGATATAGCCATCTGTTGTTACTCTTCACATATCTTCGATAGTACAAGTCATGCCAGGCAGCACGAAAATCTCAGAGATAATACCATAGTAACAAAGCTTAGAGCCAGCATCTCTATTCCCAGTATGATAGCAACGATTGGCAGTGCCGGCCACACCTGCCCCTCTTCCAGATACTGACCAAGAATGATGGAAACAGTCAGCATTGCCAGAAGCAGCAGCTGAATATTTCTTATGATGGCTCTTCTTTTCACATAGCTTTCGGTCTTGGAATTCCAGGAATAATACTCTGCCTGATTTGTATTAAAATCATAAATGTTCATATTTTGCCTCTTATACTACCTTCAATAGTGCTCCGATGGTAGCCACCAGGGAGCTTGCTACCACAAGAATTTCCACTGGTAAAATGCCCATTTTCCCGCAGATAGGAGCGGCACCCTCCCGCGCTCTGGAACGATGGTAGGAAATAATAATTCCGATTCCAGTAAGCACCTGCACCACACTGGCCAGTCGGGTGAACCCAACAAAGCTTTCTACACCAATGAGTGCAATAATCAGACAGGGAATGGAGGACGCCAGCCAGCTGATTTTTGTTCCCCATTTTGTCTGTTCATTAACAATATCTCGCAGATTTAATGTATTAGCCCAAAAAGAAGTGGACAATGCCAACAGGGAGAAAATGTAGCCAATGATACTGACCCATCCTCCAAGATGTGCTGACAGGTCTACCAACGCCCCATTTTCAGAAATATTCTTCCCCGCTCCCAACAAAGTCATAAAAGTAATCAACAGAATCAATACCACATTAATTCCTGTTCCTGCTGCAATAGAGCTGCGAATTCCTTTGATATCTCCATTTAATCCTTTCACCACCTGAGGTACGGACATCACAGCGGACAGGGAAAAGCTTACAATACTATACAGTGCCAACAGATTGGTACCTGCAATAAACTGTGTAGGCAGTGGGCTTAAATCGGACATCAGTGTTGCTACCAGAAGAATGCCAATTACCCCAATCATGGAGCCTACGGATATCTTCTCGCAGATTCCCACCAGCTTCATTCCGAAATTAACCACTGCTGCCGCTAAGATATAATACAGAATCATTCCCACAACGGTAGGCATTCCAAACCATGCCTGAAAGACAGCTGCAGCTCCTGCAATAAAACCGCTGACATTTACAATAACAGAAAATCCCAGCAAAGCAAATGCAAACCAGGAGGCAATCTTCTTGAATTTTCCAACGAACAATTCCCGTTCAAAGCATTTGATAAATTGTGCCCCATCGTTATTATAGGACAGCTCTGCGATCATATAATGCATAGCCAGATTAATGGTATACGCGATAGCCACAATCCACAAAATATCATGCCAGTTATTTCGAGATGCCAAAAAGGGCACAGATAAAATACCAGAGCCCACGCCATGTCCCACAATAATACTTGTTGCTTCAAAAAATGTAAGTTTTGCTTCCCCTTTAATGTTTCTCATCTGTACCCCTCTTTAAATGTACTGCAAAGCTGGTTCCTTTCTGCAGCTGACTTTTTACCTGTATCTCACCCTCTACCAGTTCCATTACCCGTGCCACCATAGCCAGTCCCAATCCGTTTCCTTCACAGGCATGGCTGGTATCTCCCTGGTAAAATTTATCAAAGATGTGACGTGCAGTTTCATCCGTCATTCCACAGCCACTGTCTGTTACCGATACAATCAGCTCTGTTGGCAGCTGTTGTAAATCAATGGTAATTATGCCGCGGCAAGGTGCAAATTTCACTGCATTATTAATCAGATTATTCCACACAAGCTCCATCAGACTTTCATCACATACAATAGCTATATTATCCGGTATTTCCATGTTAAGTTCAATCTCTTTTTCATCGATTTGATCCAGAAAATTTAAAGTGCAGCACCGCAGCTGCTCTGCCAGGTCATATTCATGGATATCAAGAATCTTCTGGCTTTCCATACGGTTCAATCGAAGCACATTGGAAACAAGAGAAGACAGGCGGCTTGCAGCTGACTGAATGGTAGCCAGATACTCCTCCTGTTCTTCTTTGGTTACATGTTTTCTCTGTAATGCCTGAGCATAGTTTTCGATAATCGCAAGAGGTGTCTTAATCTCATGGGATACATTTGCAATAAAATCTCCCTTTAAGGTCTGAATGGAGGATAATTCCTCCACCATTACATTAAAATCATCCACCAAAGCGTCCGTCTCATCATATCGTCCATCTCTTCTCTGATGGTGCACCTGTACGGTAAAATCCCCCTTGGCAACTCTTCTTGCTGCAGTAGCAATCTCCTGAATCTGCCCTAGATTATTCATCTTCCTACTGACAAAGCGAAAGAGGAAGCTGGCTACCAGTGCCAGAAAGGATACATTTGCCGAACTTGTTAAAGCAATGAGCCAGGGCTCCATACCAATGTCCATTTCATGGAGATAAAGGAAAAAATTAGAGGCACAGCAAATAGTAATAATGATCCAGATCATGAGAAATTCCTTTCCCGAAGGTCTGGATACATTTACTCTCTCATCCTTTGGTTCCTCATAGATTATCCGCATGCTGCACCACCTTATATCCCAGTCCTCTTACTGTTACAATCTCAATATCCCTGCATTCTGACAGCTTGTCTCTGAGTTTTGTAATACTAACATCCACAGTTCTTGGTCCACTTTCACTGTCAAATCCCCAGAACTCATCCATCAACTGGGTACGGGTAAAGGTACGTTTGGGATAGGATAACATTTTAAATAATATCTGAAATTCCTTTACCGTAAGGGGAAGTGGTTCTCCGTCCAAATAGGCCACGGTTTCATCCTCTCTTAATTCCAGGTGTCCTGCCACCAGCTTCTTCTCTGAGGCAATATTAGCTCTTCTTAGCAGTGCCGACACTCGCATAGACAACTCTTCTACCGATACCGGTTTTACCACATAATCATCAATGCCCAAATCAAACCCATGCTTCTTGGAATCAATATCGTCTCTTGCCGTCATAAATAAAATAGGAATCTGTTTGTCAATATTACGCACTTCCTTGGCAAACTCATATCCATCCATCTGGGGCATCATAATATCAGAAATAATCAAATCCACCTTTTCTTCATCCATAACATCAAAGGCTTCCAATGGATTTTTGCAGGAAATTGCGTGATAGCCCTCATCTAACAAACCGCTGCACACAATATGATTTAATTGCACATCATCCTCTACTACTAATATTGTTATCATCACATACCTCCCGTACTTTCTATTATTTCTTCGCCCTGGTGGCAGACCTGATCTAGCTGTTGATATAATTGCTCTTTCTCTGTTTTTCTACTTTCTCTTCTTATTTTCACCATATGAAAATAAACGAAAAGTGCAGATGCACACACCGCCATCCCCGGAATCTGAAGAAAGGCAAACAATAGCTTATGGTCGTTACACAAGCTGATAATAGCAGCTGCAATCACCCCTGATCCGGCTAATCCAATGGAAATAGCCACCATGGTGGGGATAAAAGTAATCTGCCAAATCAAACGATCTAATGCAATTAACACCTGCTCCATACGCTGCTGCAATTTTGCCAGCTCACTGCGACGTTTCATCTGACGATTTCTTCGCAAGCGAAAGGTGATGTCATTTCCCACCTTTTTCTCTTCGATGCGTTCCCATCCGAAGGCCTGATAGCTGTTTTCTGTGATTGCGCTCATTTCTTCCTTCACCGTCACAGATATATATTCATACTTTTGAAATTCATTTTCTCTTTCTTTCCTGGTCAGGTTCACGACGTTGCCTCCCTTCCTACATCATCATTTATACTGCATTTTTCTTCAAACGGCTTCCATAGAGAATCATATAAATTCCTAATAAAACTGCCAATCCGCCAAACAAAACACCGGATAATCCGTTGTAAAAGGATGGATTTCCATGATATGTCGTAGACATAATTGCTGTCTGGGTCATGACGAAGCAAATCATAATGGATGCAAGATTGATTCCTTTCATCTCATGAGCCTGAACATCATGCTCCTTTCTCGTTTTAAAGAAGTCTCTCATGGTCCATGCAAATTCAAAAAAGGTATAAGCTGCGATTGCCAGCGCAATTTCCAATGGATACTGGGGGCTATTCTCCCTAATCAGCAAGCGTATGGTATAAATCACATAACAGGCACTGGCTCCTACAATGGTAGCACCAACCTTCATCATGCCATCAATCTGTGTCTTGTAATCACTATCCTTTTCTCTTAATGCCATGTGCCTGGCAATTCCCATTCCGCCACTATATAGTGCATTGGCAAACATAAAGCCTGACATGGTCATCACACCAAGAATCACTTTCATTGCTACCATTACAAAATCCTTTTTACCGGAAATCCATGTAAAAATATAGAGCCGGTTGTGAAACAAATGCTGAAAAAGCAGACGATTCTTCTCCTGTCGCATTAGATTTTTATTCCAGATATAAAAGCAGAAGACACCGGATACGATTCCAAAGAATAATCCTGTAATTCCCTGAAAAATTGCTAATTGTTGATGAACCAAAAGCTGTAAAACAGCATTGATCGTAAGTGCTGCTCCACCAAAGATATAGGCTATGGTTAAATAACGATAGGTTAAAATCTGCATGTGTATTTTCCCAATGGTAAAGCGAACATCTCCCACTCCAAGTCCCACCAAAACAATTGCCATCATCAAAATCAACAGGTTTTTCTTGTGACCAATCTCCATGTCCTGAGATATAAACATATCCATTGTCAGTAGCACAAAAAAGACGCATAGCACAAAGCTAATAGCACTGACTGTCACAACCCTCCGATACCTTCTCACCTGACTCTTCTCGGTGAATGTCTTGTGTAGAACCATTCCTCGAAGCATAGTAAGAGCAAACAAGAGCCATGCATTTACCGCAAAATACCAACACTGGGTTATGGATGTAAAATACACCATAACAAAGGATAAAAGCAGCTCTGCTGCCATGCTGCTTTTGATTTCCACCCACATTGTTTCAAAGGGAATACTATGTACTTGTCCGATTCTTTGTAATTTTAATTTCATATACTAAATATACTCAATTTTTCCAGTGATTGCAATTATTCTTTTATCGACTCTTTGCTGTGACGCCAGAGCCAACCAGGCCACCATCACACAGGATATCCACACCTGTTAGGTATCCATTTTGGCAATCTACAATAGATGCAAATAAGAAAGCAATTTCCTCTGGTTTGCCAAATCGCTTAATAGCTGCATGTCTTGTAAATTTGTCCGCTTCCTCTTCTTCTAGCTTACCCATAGGGGTTGCAAAATTACCTGGAGATACACTGACAACACGAATGCCTCTGTCACCATAGCGAATTGCTGAACGCTTTGCATACCAGATTACAAAATCCTTAGAAACACCATAGGCTACTCCGGGACGGACAGATGCTGGGAACAGTCTCATACGCTTGCTAAGCTTTTTATAAAAGGTATCAAGATTGATTTCACTGTATTTATAAAGCTTGGTTGGCATAACCAGCTTGGGCGTTAGATATGCCGACATGGACGATACATCAATAATACAGCTTCCTGCCCTCATTACCTTGGCAAATTCCTCATTCATATAAATGGTTCCCATGGCATTGGTCTTTATCAGTGCATCCGCATCTCCCATATGTGGACTCATTCCTGCTGCATGAATCACTGCCTGTACCTCTCCTAGCTTAGCGGCTTCCTTGGCCAGATTTTTTACCGATTCCCGGTTGCCCACATCACATGGAAATGCATCACAGGATATTCCCTGTTGTCTTAAAGATTGGATTGCATGTTCTAATTTTGCTACCGTTCGTCCGCAAATAATAATATGATGGGTCTTGCCCATAATTTTTGCGGTCTCCAGGCCCATACCACTTCCACCGCCGGTGATAACACATACTTGTTTCATTTTCCTTTTCCTCCATTTTGTCAATCCATGGCTCCTTGTATAGAACAAAGAAATGAATCTGTTTTCTTGGCTTTATGAACATTATATGAGGAAAACATTCTGTATCATTAATATATTGTTAACCTATTGTTAAACTACCGAAAGTTCGTTGGACGAAAAAAGACACCTGCACCATATGATGCAAATGTCTGTAATTTCTTATTTCTTATTAAAATTCTTTTGCGGCTTTCTTATAGAAATCCCGGTTGCCTTCCTTATGCTTCTTCCCCTGGTCTGATTTCTTACCATCATAAGATTTCTTCTTTCCCCCAGCGTACTTATCACGACTGCCGTATTTCTTATCTTTATCCTTATCTTTGGAACCATAAGTTTTCTTGCCATCCTTAGAACCATAATTCTTACGATCCTTGGATTTACCATACTGGTCTCTGTCTCCATAGCTTCTTCCGTTTCTGGAGGAGCCGCCTTTATTCTTTCCTGGCTTGTATGCCTCTATTTTGATTTCTTCCGGTTCCTCTCCCATTTGAAGCTTAAGGAATGCTGCTGCAATCTCTAATGCAGTACAATCTTCCTCATCCATCTTCTCCTGGATGATTCTGGTCATTGCCGTCAGATCTTCTTTGGCAATCTCTGCTAATACATCCTTCAGTGCTTTATTTGCTCTGGCTTCCGTTACATCAGATACACTAGGAACGGTACGTGGTTTCATCTTGGTCTTACATACCTTCTCAATATCACGAATCTTATAGATTTCCCTGCCTACCACAAGAGTAAATGCACGACCACCCTTGCCGGCACGACCGGTACGTCCAATACGATGCACATAATATTCAATATCCTGTGGTACGTCAAAGTTAATGACTGCCTCCACATCATCTACATCAATTCCACGAGCTGCCACATCCGTAGCAATAAGAATATCTGCTGCCCCCTTACGGAAAGCATCCATCACACGGTCTCTCATTGCCTGGGATAAATCTCCGTGAAGTGCCTCTGCAAAATATCCTCTACCCTTTAAATCCTCTGCCAGATCATCTGCCATACGCTTGGTATTGGTAAAAATCAGAGTACGCTTAGGATTATAATAATCCAGAAGACGTCCTACTACATCCTTCTTATTTTCCTTGCGAACCTCATAATAATACTGACGAATCGCCGGTACGGTTAATTCCTTCTTAATGGTCTTAATCAAGACCGGGTTCTGCTGAAAATGTCCTGTAATATCAAGAATTGCCTGAGGCATGGTAGCTGAAAATAATACGGTCTGATGCTGCTGGTCAATCTGCTCAAGAATGGTCTCCATGTCTTCACGAAATCCCATATTAAGCATCTCATCTGCTTCATCTAAAACAACGGTCTTTAAATGATCCAGCTTTAAGGTATGACGACGCATATGATCCATAACACGTCCCGGCGTTCCAACTACAATCTTAACATTTCCCTTGAGAGAACGAATCTGCTTACTGATATCCTGTCCGCCATAAATTGGGAGAACCCTTACATCTGACATGTACTTGGCGAACTTACGAATCTCCTCTGCTGCCTGAATTGCTAGCTCTCTGGTGGGACACAGCACCAGCCCCTGTATTCCCTGCTCACTAACATCCACTGACTGTAACAATGGTATTCCAAATGCTGCAGTCTTACCGGTTCCTGTTTGTGCCTGGCCAATAACGTCGATTCCCTTCATCATTTCCGGGATTGCCTGTTCCTGAATGGGGGAAAACTGTTCAAATCCCATTTCCTCCACTGCTCTGATGATTCTCTCATCAATAATCTGTCCTTCTAAATTTAATAAACTCATACTTTCCTTTCTAGTGCGGCCAATACTGTACGGTGGTATGAGTTCCATAATGAACTTCTAACAATACTGATTGGCATGAAAAAACCAGCACCCTCAAAAAAGTGCTGGCTTTCTTTCGTTTCTAGCGTATCTTACCAAAAATAAGTTGATTTGTCAAGGTGTTTTCACATGTTCTTCATCATTCTTCACAAAATCAGCTTGTAAATTCTGTAAAATATCACCAAAAACTATTCAAATTCCTTAGCAACCTGCTGTAAATGATCTACGATTGGTAAATGCTGTGGACAAACTCCCTCGCACTGTCTGCAGGCGATGCAGGCACTTGCCTTACCAAAGTTCTCCGTCAGTCGCATATAGTACTCTCCCTGTGGAGTAAAGCCCTTGCCCTTATATTCCTGCTGCTCAGCATTATAGAGAGAGAAATATCTTGGAATTGGAATGTTCATTGGACATCCGTCCACACAATAGGAACATCCGGTACAGGGAATAGCAATGCTTTCATTAATCAAATCAACGGCACGCATAACAGTTGCATGCTCCTCATCATTTAGTGGAATCAGGTTTTTCATGTAGCCTGTGTTATCCTTCATTTGCTCCATATTGCTCATGCCGGATAAAACCATCATGACATTGTCCAGGCTGGCTGCAAAACGAATTGCCCAGGATGGAATGGACATTTCCGGATGAACACTCTTAAATAATTCTTCTACCTTCTCAGGAACATTTGCCAGCGTTCCACCCTTCACAGGCTCCATAACAATGACCTTTTTGCCATGCTTCTTGGCAACCTCATAGCATTTTTTTGACTGAATAGCATTGCTGTTCCAATCCAGATAATTCAGCTGCAGCTGTACGAATTCCATTTCCGGATGCTCTGTCAACACCTGGTCCAGCAAATCTGCATTGTCATGGAAGGAGAAGCCAATATGACGCACCAGTCCCTGGGCCTTCTTTTCCTGCAGCCAGGTAAAGCAATCCAGCTGATTATATACCTTATAGTGATCTGCCCCAATATCATGAAGAAGATAATAATCAAAATATGCTACACCGGTCTTACGCAGCTGCTCATTAAATACTTTGTCTCTATCTTCCTTGGTCTTAATAAATCCTGCATGAAGCTTAGTGGCCAGGGTATAGCTGTCTCTTGGATGGCGGTCTACCAATGCCAGCTTTGCCGCATCTTCACTTTTAAATCCGCAATACATCCAGGCTGTATCAAAATAGGTAAAGCCCTGCTCCATAAAGTAATCCACCATTTTCTTGGTTTCTTCTATATCAATAGAAGTCTGATCGTTTGGATCGGTAAGCGGCAAACGCATCAAGCCAAATCCTAATTTCATTTCACTCATCTACTTATCCTCCTGTAGCTTTTGTTTGTGTCGTATATCATATTGTAACACCTAAACCTAAGTTCAGGTCAATTTTTTTCGTCCAAGTCCAAGTCATTTGTCATAACCTATATCATGTGCTAAAATACTTCAAGATAAAAATACGATTGGAGCATATCATGAACGAATATTTGGAATTATTTCTAACCTGTGCCAAGATTGGCGTCATGACCTTCGGCGGAGGCTATGCCATGTTACCCATTCTTCAGCGGGAGGTAGTAGAATCGAAAAAATGGGCTACTGATGAGGAGCTAAATGACTATTTTGCCATTGGACAGTGTACCCCGGGTATCATTGCTGTTAATGTTGCCACCTTTATTGGACATAAGAGAAAGGGCGTTTTGGGAGGAATTGTTGCCACCCTTGGCATGGTATTTCCCTGTTTGGTGATTATCCTGTTTCTTGCCACATTAATATCGAACTTTGCAGATTTGGCTCTGGTGCAGAATGCCTTTGCAGGGATTCGTGCCTGTGTATGTGTACTGATTTTCAACGCCATCTGTAAATTATGGAAAAGCTCTGTGATTGATGCCATTACACTGATTATATTCTTAGCTGTAGTCATCCTATCATTTTTCACCTCTATTTCACCTGTAATTCTGGTGATTGCCTGTGGTGTGGCAGGTGTATTGATTAAAGTAATTGGAGGTGCTGCCCATGCTGCTGATTAGATTGTTTCTGGAATTCTTTAAAATTGGTTTATTCTCCATTGGTGGCGGACTGGCAACCTATCCATTTCTGCAGGAATTAGGAGATGTTACCGGATGGTTCTCTCCTGGCGACTTGGCTGATATGCTGGCAGTAAGCGAATCTACTCCCGGACCTATGGGAGTAAATATGGCTACCTACGTTGGCTTTAAGGTGGATGGCATCTTTGGTGGTATTGTTGCCACCTTAGGATTGGTTACTCCTTCCATTATTATTATTATTCTCATTGCAATCTTTCTGAAAAATTTCAATGATAACAAATATGTGAAGGCAATTTTTTACGGTATTCGTCCGGCTTCCACTGGATTAATTGCAGCATCTGGCGTGTCTGTAGCCTTGATTGCGTTATTTCAACCCAAGGTTTTTGAAAGCACTGGTGCATGGCTTGATTTGTTTAACGTAAAATCCATTCTACTGGCACTGGCCATTCTATTACTCACCAGAGTAATAAAGCCAACAAAAAAGCTTCATCCTATTGTATTCATTGGCATTTCTGCTGTGGTTGGGATTGTATTTCACTTTGCAGGTGTATAAGCAGACGTATCATAAGTAACAGGGTGGTTCTACTGACTGATTTTTGTATCAATCTGTGGAACCACCCTGTTTTATTATTTTTATTATCGATAACGGATACTGCTGCTAATCTTTCGCACAAGCTGCACCGGCAGACCAATTATGAACTGCAGTAATCCAAGAATCCAAAAACCATTGAATTCATTTACCAGACCCTTCACCATAAACTCGCTGACAAAGCCATCTGACATCTTACAGATTGCCCGAAATGGCATATTATAATTAAAGCTGAGATTTAGATTTGGTTTTCCCTTTTGAATACTGGCAGTAAGGAGACGATTCATAACAAAATAAATCAATCTTCCCAGAATGCTTCTGCTGTAGTACAGCTGGCACAACGCATCATTCATGGTCAGCTTACCGCTCCAGGAACCATCTGGAATTTCATGACCAAGCAAATTCTTAAATTCTTCATCATCCACATTTTGAATGTTGCCGCTTTCATAAGCGGACAGCTGTAATCCCTCATAAGGAAGCTTGGTGGTAGTTCCCTGTACCGAAACCGTCTCTGTAAGACGAATATCTCTACTAGAGGCTCCCACCATAATCTCATACTGCCCTTCTTCCACTTCAAAGCGGTTGGTTCGAACATTGAAATAGCGAAATGCCTTATCGTCTAAGGTAACCGTCACGGTTTTGCTTTCTCCCGCTTCTAAGAACACCTTGGTAAATCCCTTTAATTCCTTTTTGGCACGAAATACCTTCAGATTCACGCCGCCTACATATACCTGTGCAACCTCTGCTCCTACCACTTTTCCTGTATTGCTTATCGTAAATGTAACCTGCTGATCCTTTACAGACAAATCGCTGTAGGAAAAGCTGGTATAAGACAAACCGTAACCAAAGGGGAAACGAACCGGATGATTCACTGCATCATAGTAGCGGTATCCAATATAAAGTCCCTCTCTGTATTCTACAGAACGCTCTTTTCCCGGGAAATAATGATACGCCGGCGTTTCCTGGTAAATCATTGGAAATGTCTCTGCTAATTTTCCTGATGGATTCACTTGACCACACAGCACCTGAAGCATGGCAGTTGCACCTGCCTGACCTCCCAGATATCCGTGAAGCAGACCCTTACAATTATAAATCCAGGGCATCTCTACTGCACCACCACAAGCAAGAATCACAATTACATTTTCATTTACTTTATGAATATTTTCCAACAATGCAATCTGGTCATCTGATATCTTCATATCACTGCGGTCCACGCCTTCTGCATCATGAACCTCATTTAATCCCATATAATAGATAACCGTCTCTGCTTCTTTTGCCAATGCCACGGCTTCGTCCATTAGCTTCATATTTCCCTTGCCATCCCGCTGATAGCCCTGGGCATAGCCTACGCTTTGTATTGGAAATGCGCCGGCTTCTTCCACAATGTTGGTTAACTGGGTTGCATTTACCAGCGAAGAGCCTGCTCCCTGATATCTGGGAAGCTGGGCAAATTCTCCAATAAAAGCCACTTTTGTTCCAGCCTTTACCGGTAGAATATCATCCTCATTCTTCAATAAGCAAATGGTTTCCTGTGCTGCCTTCAAGGCCATGGCATGATGTGTTTTCACATCAAATGTCTTGTCTGTATCCTTCGCACATGCTTCCATTGTCTCAAGCATTACATGTAACAATTCATCTACTCTTTGATTTAACAGTTCCTCTGAAAGACTGCCATTTTTCACAGCACGAATCAGCTGTTCCTCAGAATCTCCTCCGGTAGCAGGCATCTCCAGATTACTTCCTGCCTTCACGCCCTGTACATGATGATTAGAAGCTCCCCAGTCAGATACTACAAAGCCATCAAAGCCCCATTCATCTCGAAGGATTTCCTGAAGCAGGTGTTCATTTTCATTGGCATAAACTCCATTGATTTCATTATAAGAGGACATAATGGACTTGGGATGTCCTTCCTTCACTGCAATTTCAAAGCCTGTCAGATAAATCTCACGAAGGGTTCTCTCATCTACAACAGAATTGCTTGCCATTCTGCGAAGCTCCTGAGAATTCACTGCAAAATGTTTTGGACAGGCAGCTACTCCATTTTTCTGAATTCCCCGAATATAGGCTGCTGCCATTTTGCCAGCCAGATAGGGGTCTTCTGAGAAATATTCGAAATTACGCCCACACAGGGGGCTTCGCTTCATATTAAGGCCTGGTCCTAACACAACGCCTACATCCTGCACCGTTGCTTCCTTTCCAAGACATGCTGCCATTTCTTCCCCTAATGCAGGATTCCAGCTATTGGCCATGGTAGCTGCTGTGGGATAACAGGTGGCAGGAACACTGCCATTTAATCCCAGATGATCGGAAGCCCCTGCCTGTTTCCGCAATCCATGAGGTCCATCCGATAAGGTCATATTCGGGATACCTGCATGAGCAATGCCTCTTGTCTGCCAAAAATCCTTACCTGATAGAAGGTAGCATTTCTCCCCCAGGCTGAGCTGATCAAGGATTTCCTTATGCTTTAATGTGTATCCCATGTTCTATGCCTCCTTCTCTTTAAAGATAATCTTCATAATGGGGAAGAATACCCAGAAGGATATTGCACAGTTGATAATCATGGTGATTACATCTGCTATGGTAACTCCTAAGCCCTGTCCCATATGATTCATAAAGAAGTTATAGATTGGTGCTTTATACAATCCCTGAAGAGCTGCCGCTCCAACAGAAATAATCACATATGCGATGAAATACCATCCTGCTGCTTTGGCAATGGAGCCTCCTGATTTGAAGGTGACATTTCGCTGCAGGAAGAAGTTAATAACCTGGGCAATTCCCATAGTAATCTCCACTGCCAGGAAATATGCCAGTCCGCCTCCGCCGCCTGCGGTAATGGCTCCTGCTGCGTAATCAAATACATAATAATTGCTTCCATCCAGGTTATGTCCTACCTGCAGAATTTGGAAATTCTGGTCTACCAGACTGGTAAATCCAAAGTCGTATTTAAATAATGGCATGAGAATCATCTGCAACACAGTTACTCCGTTGCTGACAATAAAAAAGATAATGAATTGTGCTATGGTTGGGTGCTTTTCTTTAAAGGTGTTCCAAATTTTCATTTTGCTATGCTCCGTTTCTTTGTTTCTGTTTTTCGATATTTGTTTGAGCATATACTAGCATATTTTTTTTGTAGGGAAATGCTTTTAGCATGAAATGCGTCATTTTTGGCATAATCTGCAGAGTGCTGGAGAAATACCGTAAGAATACGGGGAGAAGGCGTAGGGTTGAGTTGCAAACTCGCTTTCGCTCTGGTAAGCACGCAACAGTACTAACTTCCCAGTGTGGCGCAGCCACGCTGGTCAGTAAGTGCTGGCGTGCTTACAAGGTTTGCTCCTTCAACCCTACGCCTTCTCCCCTCCCCTTGCGGCAAGTTCTG
>CAZYYO010000019.1:0-12589 GCA_964650965.1 uncultured Lachnospiraceae bacterium
TGTAGCACGGGTAATTGCTGCCATTAAGAATGCGCGATGCCTCCACCTTTAGGATCAGTCCCACCTGTTCTTTTCTTGGAAGCTTATCCATGGCCTTATTAAATGCCATCCGATTGCCAACTCCCGTTAACCCATCAATATAGGCAATCTTCTTCATTACCTTAGATTCTTCCAGCATTTGCTGATATTCTATAAAGTCAATAATCTGATCAATTCCTATAATAATAGTATAAATAATAAAACCAAATCTGGTATTTTTGGAATAATCATCTACGCCAAGAGCGTAGCATCGATATACATCAATGGCTCCCATGGATGCCATCAAAAGGTTACCGAAAAACATTACCTTATCGCTGTGATCCATCTGATTAAATCGAAACAGCATGATAATAGAGTTAATCACTACCATAAAAACAACTGCTATCAAAAAAATCTGGGTTGCCATCACACTTTGTGGAAATGGACAAATGCCTGCAAGGTCCATAATGATTACAAGAATTCCATAAATAAAGGGTATTTTGATAATCAGCTTTGTCACCGGACCTGGATTGATTTTCTTGTATTGCACGTAGAACTCCAATACAAATCCCAGCATAAAAGGAAGCATAAGATAAATAATGCATTTCACAACATAATTATTATGAAACAGCATACCTGTCACCGGTGACTGTGCCCCGGACCATATGGCTGCGCAGGCTGCAAATAATCCCAGCCAGGTTAGAATCCGATCTCCCTTTACCTTGCGGATAAAGGCTTCACTGATAATAATATAGACAATAGAAAGGATTAAAATCAGCTGGCAGGCCATAAATCCAGGCATAAAGCTCTTTAATATTTCTGTATACTGCGTCTGATATTCCCCAAGATAAATACGCTGTATGAAATTAGACCCTGGAACATACACAATCGTCATAACAATATCAATCTGCTTTCCTGCAGATTTTTCCGGAAGCAAAATAAAGTTCCAGTGGTCTCCGGGTGTACTTCCATACTCCACATCCTGGGAAGAATAAGAATCCAGAAGTTCCCCGTCAATGTAAACGCTCCAGAAAATATTTTCACTTTTAAAACAAATCCCCTGATTTTTACCAACAACATTAGGAAGCGTATTGGAAATTACATAGCTGTTCCCTTCTATCCGGGGAGCAGCAACGGGCAGCTCTGTGTCCTGTCCCTGATATTTCCAGTCTTGGGAATATAATGTCATATTGCGATAATTTGATTTGCCTAAAATCTGAGCTCCTAAAAAAACAACCCCCAAGGCCATAATAATCAATACAATCAATACAATCAACTTACTATTCGATCGAATCCATCTCATTTGTATTCCCCCTCATTTCAAGGAAACTAATCCCCTAATTTAAGTTTCCTCCAATTACATTTTAACACATTATTTTTTGTAAGAAACCATCGGAATGTATTTTCAGTAAATAGCAACAAAAAACCAGGCACAATCTATACATCATGCCTAGTTTCTTATGTTTACCTCTTATATTTTACCTCTAATGTTTTACATCTGGTGTCTTACCACCAGGTATTCGTCATTGGATTGATAGTAGGGACATTGTGGAAAATTTCCCGTCAAAAACCGCACCATATCATCCTCATCTAAATCCATATCGCATACATAACATTCATCCTCGTCATCATATACGAAATTATTGCACATTTCACAATTGCCTACCTCTGCCATAGTGCTTCATTCCTTTCATAAATGGTAGTAAGTCTTACATCAAAAGTGATAATGCCCACCTTAGGAAACCACCTAATAAGCATGCCAGTAAAATCGTAACCAGCATAATTGCATATTGATATTCCTGATGCTTTTCTCCCCATTTACTTTTTGTAATTGCAATATAAATACCCAGACCTACAAAAATCGCAGTCACATTAATAATCAGTCCGCTCCAGTCCATAAGCCATTCCTCTTTTCTTCCTAACGTCGTAATCCATACAGGCGATTAGCTGATGACCGCTCCTAATAATCCATAGGATACAAAGCTCATAATAATGGTAGCCATTGCAATGCCTAATAATTCTGCCAGTACAGCCTTCTTGGTATCAATCTCCAGTAATGCTGCAATGAGTGAGCCCATCCATGCTCCGGTTCCCGGAAGGGGAATTCCTACAAACAGCACCAGTCCCCAGAACTCATATTGGGTGACCTTATCACTTTTTGACATAGCTCTTTTTTCCAGCTTCTCAATTAATCCTCTGAAAATCTTAAATTTCTTCATCCATTGGAAAATCTTCTTAATAAACAGCAGAATAAATGGAATTGGAATCAGGTTACCGATAATACAAATTGGGATTGCCTTTACAATAGATACCTTCAACAGGGATGCTGCCAAAAGTCCTCCTCGAAGCTCTACCAAAGGAAGCATGGAAATAATAAATATCACTGCCTCTCTGGAAATATATTCTCCTAATGTAGTTGTGAACCAGGTTACGATTGTTTCCATGTTTAATAATCTCCTCTATATACTATCCTACGAATATACCATATCTCTGTGTTTCGTCAACTGGCTTTTCCCAGTCTCTTATCAAAAAAGTTCCAGTACATTATTTTCTATGGGATAAATATTCCCGTAAAAATGTCAGCATCATTTCCATCTCTTCTCTGGTTCCAATGGAAATACGCAGATAACTGTCAATCCTTGGTTTGTCAAAGTATCGAACATAAATATGCTGCTTTTTCAGTGCTTCAAAAATTTCTTTTGCCGGCACAGTATTGTGACTGGCGAAAATAAAATTCGACTTGGAATCCGGGAAGGTAAATCCCAATTGGGATAACTGAGACTTCGCCCATTCTCTGGTACTAATAATCTTATTTAAGGTCTCCTGGAAATATTCCTCATCCCTCATTGCTGCTGCACCCATCTTCAAAGTGACTGCATCCATAGTGTAGGAATTAAAGGAGTACTTCACATCATTTAAATATTTAATCAGCCTGGCATTTCCCATAGCAAAGCCAATTCTGCTTCCAGCAAGTGATCTGGATTTAGAAAATGTCTGAACTACAAGGAGATTATCATATTTCTCTATGAGAGGCAAGACCGACTTACCTCCAAAATCAATATATGCTTCATCAATGATTACAACCACACCCTGATTGTGACGAATTATATCCTCTAAATCCTCCGTATCTTCCAATATTCCAGTAGGTGCATTGGGGTTTGGAAGAATGACGCCGCCATTTTCCTTATAATAATCTTCCTTCACAATCATCAAATTCTCATCTAAGGGCTGTGTCTCATAAGGCACTGCAAATTCTTTGGCCCACACATCATAAAAGGAATAGGTAATATCCGGAAATAAAATTGGCTTATCACTGTTAAAAAAAGTTAAGTAGCTCATGGCAATAACATCATCAGAGCCTACCCCGGTAAATACCTGATTGGTGTCTAATTCATAACGTGTTGCAATGGCCTGTACTAATTCTTCGCACTTAGGGTCCGGGTACTTTCTTAAATCACCTGTAGCAAATTCTCGAAGAACACGTTCTACCCCCGGTGCCGGTGGATAGGGATTCTCATTGGTATTTAGTTTGATTACGTCATCTTCCTTAGGCTGTTCTCCTGGAACATAAGGAATGACCTTTCGAACATTTGCTTCCCATGCTTTCATATCTTTCCGCCTTTATATTGATTATTAAATCTAGTTTTATTATTTCAAACGATATTCCTTAGCTAAAGCTTTAAAGCCTTCCATAGCTCCTGTAATCTTCTCTGGTGCCACGCAATAGGCAATGCGAACAAAACCCGGACATCCAAAAGCACTGCCTTTTACAATAAGAATATGATGCTTCTTAGCTGCACAGACAAATTCTTCCTCATTCTCCACTGGGGATTTCACCCACAGATAGAAAGCTCCATCTGGCTTAATACAGGTATAACCCAGCTTGGTCAGTCCGTCATACAATGCCAGGCGATTCTTATCATAAAATGCCACATCCGTCTTCTCATCCAGGCAGCGAGCCACTGCCAGCTGCATGAGAGAAGGGGCATTCACATATCCCAGGGTTCGAATACATACTTCAATTCCCGCAATTACCAGGTCTGCATCTGCCACGGTATTAGGCACTGCCACATATCCAATCCGTTCTCCCGGCAAAGACAGGGATTTACTAAAGGAATAACCAACAATGGTGTTGTGATAATAGTTGGCTACAAAGCATTCCTTATGCTCTCCATATACCAGTTCCCGATAGGGTTCATCGCTGATAATGTAAATATCATGACCATACTGATGCTCCTTGGCCTCCAAAAACATTGCAAGACACTCCATGGTCTCTGGTGTATAAATAACGCCGGTGGGATTATTGGGGGTATTAATAATCAGAGCCTTGGTACGTTCTGTAACCTTACGCTCTAAATCTGCAAAATCCGGTTGAAAATTCTCATGATCACTGGCTGCTTCCACAAGAATTCCCTGGAAATTATTTACATAATGACGATACTCTCCAAAGTATGGAACGAAGGCAATGACCTCATCCTTGGGATTTAACAGGGTCTTTAAAATGGAATTTAAGCCCCCGGCTGCTCCTACCGTCATAAGAATATTATGACCATCCAAATCCGTATGAAATCTCTTATTCAGATTCCGGGCAATCACCTCTCTAACCTGGGGATACCCTGCATTGGCCATATATCCATGAACATACATACTGTCCTCATGGTTTAAAATATCAATGGCAGCGGTACTTACTGCCTTAGGGGCCGGAGTTGCTGGATTGCCCAGGCTGAAATCGTATACATTTTCCGCTCCAATTTCTTTGGCCATCTCCTGCCCTTCCACGAACATGGCACGAATAGCTGAGCTTCCCTTAATTGCCTGTTGTACGGTATCTGAAATCATGTTATTCTCCACCTTCTATCCATATTAGCTGTTATTTGACGATTCTGCTGCTATAAGAACATTCAAATTGGTAACATAAGCCTTCGCCTGGTCATTTAATGCATTATATGCACTTCTTGCACTGGCTGCTGCGGCAGCAGGGTCTGTGGAACCTGCAATTCCATTAATCTGATCTATCACTGCCTGGGCTGCCTGTCTTGCCTGGGTATCCTGCTGTGTCAGGTAATTTCCCAGCTCCTGCTTCAACTGATTTAATCGATTCTCAGCATCTACCAATGTATTGTAGTTACTTACATAGCCCTTGCTTTCTTCCGTTAATCCATTGTAGGAATTTCTTGCATTAACAATGGTTCCCTCAGAATCTAGTGTTACATTTCCAATGGCGTTGATTGCTGCAATGACGGTGTTGGCTGCATCTACAGAAGCCCTATTATTCTCCGTTCCAGGAAGCTGATATACTAATACTGCATATCCGGTTCCAATATTATTAAAAATGGTCTTAGCTACATTCGTAGGAAGATTAATACATCCGTGGCTTCCGTTGGTTTTATAAAGGGTTCCGCCAAAGGCCTTCTTCCAGCTGGCATCATGCATACCTACATTTCCTGCAAAAGGCATCCAGTAGCTAACATGGGAAACATAATCTGCACCACGAAGGGTAGCATTCGCCTCTGTATATGTGACTTTATAGGCACCTGTTGGTGATGCATTTCCTTTATTTGGATTTCCCGATACAAAATCGGATTCTATTACTAATTTGCCGTCTTTATACAGATACAAATGCTGTGAAGTTAAATTTATCTCCACATAGCTGTTGCCATAATCATTGGCTCCACGGCTATTGGCTTTTACAGAGTAAACAAAATCCCTGGTAACATCCTTGCCGGCCTGAATATCAGCCATTAACTGGGTTACTTCTCCCTCATTATCAATCTTCCAGCCGTAATTGCCACCTGGTACCGTAACGGTTGTTCCGTAGGAGGTTGCCAGCTGCTTAGATTGTCCATAGGTATTGTATTTCTTTCCCATAGACTTCACATATTCGCTCATGGCATCCAGATGGAAGGCCGGCTGCAAATCTTCAGTTGCAGTAATCCACTTCACCATCTCATCCTTAGACACCTGTTCTGTGGCATCCCCTACCTGATAAGTAATATTTACCTTAAGATAGGAATTTAATGTTTTTATTAAATTCTTCAATTCCTTAGAATCAGATGTAATGGTAGGCTGCTGATAGCATTTGTCCTTTTTCAAATCCAATTGTTCCTTAAGGGATTCTACCGATTCTCCTACCTTATTTGTGAACTCTGCTACATCAATCTGTGTTCCGTATACTTCTGGCTTTACTACATATTCGTCCTTCTTATATTGGAAGGTGGCATTCTCTGTAGCTGTCTGCTTGTCACTGGTAACACAACCCATACCTGCAACCAGCTCTGCTAGTTTATCCTCATCATAGGTCACAAGCCCCTCACTTACATATTTCTTAGGATGAAACAGATATGTAACCCATGCAAATCCATTTTGCTGTTCTAAGAGCTTGGATACCTTATCTCCTGTATCGATGGTCATATCAATATCGGAAGCAGTAATGGTATCCTTCGTGCTGTCTTCTCCCTGAATGGTCAGCTGATAATTATCTCCAGCTTCATAGATTCCGTTTTCTACACTTTTTACAGTTTTTCCAGAAGCATTTACTCCATTTACGGTGCTTCTAAAATAGAAATGACTCTGAAAAAACATAGAAAAGCCAAGATATATCACCAAAAGCACTGCCACTACAATTCCTGCAATGATTCCTGTCTTTTTCCAATTTATCTGAGACATGATTCCCTGTGATGGATTCATTCCATCCTGTTCTTCCTTGGTTACTTCACTATCATTTTTCATCCAAAATTTTTTCATTAATTCTGTACACCTTCCCATGCCTGTTCATACCAATTTCTGGTACCCCAGCTTTTAATCATCACTTCTTATTATAAGAATAAAAAAGTTGATGTCAACAAAAGAACTGGTTGTTTTTGGAAAAATCCACAAATTTTCCATGAAGAAATTGTGTCTTTTGTTGTTGTACCTGCCTGGTGATGATATAATACTTCCATTATGACAATGAATTACAAAGGAGTGCTTCACTGTGAAAAACGATAAGAATCTATATTTTGTGAAAAGAAGATGGCTTTATTTATTATATTTTCCACTGTATCTAATTGCATTTTTTATACTAGAACAGCGAACGGTTGCTTCTTACCATATCATTCATACGGCTGTGGATGACTATATTCCCTTTTGTGAATATTTTGTAATTCCTTATTTTCTATGGTTTGGCTATATTGGCTTTGCTTTTGTTGCTTTTATTTTCCAGAAAAATGGCCGCGATTATTACCAGCTGTGTGCTAATCTTTTTCTCGGCATGACAGTATTTCTTGTTGTGTCTGCAATTTATCCAAATATGCAGCAGCTTCGCCCCACTACCTTTGCAGACAATAATATATTTGTAACACTAACGAAGTTTTTGTATTCCATCGATTCATCCACGAATATCTTCCCCAGCATCCATGTATTTAATGCCCTAGGAATACATATTGCCATTACCAAAAGCCAGCGATATGCATCTAGTAAATATAACTACATTAAGATCATTTCTTTTATTCTTATGGTGTCTATTACTTTGGCAACCATGTTCTTAAAGCAGCATTCCTTCTTTGATGTGGTTACTGCTTTTGGAATGCAGCTTGTGTTCTACCCCTTTATTTACGGGAAACATACTGCATTTCTGGATCAAAGAATCGCACAACACGAAACAGCAGATGCCACCGCATAACTGGGCATCTGCTGTTCTTTTAAAAATATAAACATCATGGGCTAGATAAGTCCCTCTAGCTCTTCCATCCAAATATTTACACACGCATCACTTGGCATTCTTAAATCTCCTCTTGGTGACAAGGATACGGTACCAACCTTTGGTCCGTCCGGCAGGCAGGAACGCTTAAACTGCTGAGAGAAAAATCTACGATAAAATGCCTTTTCCCACTTTAAGATGGTTTCTCCATCATACATTCCCTGAAAAGCAATGCATGCTACTCGATATATTTTCTTGGGAGGATATCCAAAACGCATAAAGTAATATAAGAAGAAATCGTGCAGCTCATAAGGTCCTACCAGCTCTTCTGTCTTTTGGGATATCTTTCCATCCTTAGGAGGCAGCAGCTCTGGACTTACCGGCGTATCCAGCACATCCTGTAATACAGGGGCCAGCTCCTCACTGGCACAATGCTTCCCATAATATGCTACCAGGTGACGCACCAGGGTCTTAGGCACGGAAACATTTACTCCATACATAGACATATGGTCTCCATTATAGGTAGCCCATCCTAATGCCAGTTCTGACATATCTCCAGTTCCAATCACCATTCCCCCTGATTTATTGGCAATATCCATAAGAATCTGTGTCCGCTCTCTGGCCTGTCCATTTTCATAGGTTACGTCATGCACCTCTTGGTCTTGCCCAATATCTTGAAAATGAACAAGCACTGCCTTCTTAATATCCACCTCCTGAAAGGTTACGTTTAGATGGCGGATCATATTCACCGCATTCTCATAGGTACGGTCTGTCGTTCCAAAGCCTGGCATGGTTACTGCAATAATACCCTTTCGGTCTAATCCCAGCATATCGAAGGCTCGTACTGTTACCAGAAGTGCCAGCGTAGAATCTAATCCTCCTGAAATTCCCAATACAGCACATTTGCAGCCGGTATGGCGTAATCGCTTCTTCAATCCCATGGACTGAATATTCAGGATTTCCTCGCATCTTTGTTCCAGGTTCTGCACATCTGATGGTACAAAGGGAGCTGAATCAAAGAATCTTGTAAGTGCGGTCTCTTCCTCTTGTAAGGCAAAGGGCGTCAGTCGATAATTAGAAGGTGTCTCCACCGCAAAGGTGGACATACTTCTTCGTTGTGCATTCAATCGCTGAATATCCAATTCAGAGGTGAGAATTCCCTGGGTAAAGCACTGGGACTCTGCCAATATATTTCCTGATTCTGCAATGATATTGTGTCCGGAATATACCACATCCTGGGTAGATTCTCCTTCTCCTGCACTGGCATAAATGTATCCGCAATACAATCTCGCAGAGGTTCCTGCCACCAAATCTCTTCGATAACGGTTCTTCCCTGTTACCTCATTACTGGCAGATAAATTCACAATCACATTGGCTCCTGCCATAGCATGACGGGTGCTGGGAGGTGCCGGAGTCCATAAATCTTCACACAGCTCAACTGCCACTACAAGCCCAGGAACACTACTACAGGTAAAGAGCTGGTTACTTCCCAGATAGGTGGCACTTCCATCGGCTAATGTAATGCTTTGTGCCTGTTCCATGCCTGGGGTAAACTGTCTGGCCTCGTAGAATTCACTATAGTTTGGAAGAAAGATCTTAGGCACCATTCCTAATACCTTCCCCCGATTAAGGACTGCAGCCACATTATATAATTTGCCAAAATGACAATAGGGCAATCCCACAAATACCAGTGCATCCAGCTGGGTGGTAGCTTCTGCAATACGAAGCAATTCCTGCTGTGCCTGCATCAGCAGTGTTTCTTGAAGGAACAAATCATTGCAGGTATATCCCGTAATGGCAAATTCCGGGAATACAATCAGCTTTGCTCCTAGCATTGCTGCTTCCTTCATTTTATCTCGAATTACTGCTCCGTTATATGTTACATCAGCCACCTTCACCTGGGGAGTCACTGCACATACCTTAATAAATCCGTCCTTCATGTAACTTGTCCTTTCTGCTGGTTTGTGGAATTCTTCTACTTTTCTTCCTCATTGCCAAGATTCTTCAAATCCTCTGTTGTGAAATGATATGCCCGATTACAGAACTGACACTTCACCTCGATGGTTTCGCCTCCGGCAATGATTTCCTCTAAATCCTGTTTGTTCAAGGTTGCCAGGCTGCGTTCTACCCGTTCCTTGGAGCAGTCACAGTGAAATCTGGTATCACAGATTTCATTTACTGTGACATCTAACCCCTGCAGTACTGTCTCAAGCATCTGCTCTGGCGTATGTCCCTGAGACAGCATGGTGGTAACGGAAGGCAGGTTCTTAATATTGGCCTCTAGCTGGTCGATAATCTCATCCTGGGTATCTGGCATCAGCTGAATAATAAATCCGCCGGCCTGTGCTACCGTATTATTCTTATTCATCAGCACTCCCAATCCTACAGAAGAAGGAACCTGTTCACTGGTGGCAAAATAATAGGTAAGGTCCTCTGCAATTTCTCCTGTCTGAAGAGCAACGGTACCAACGTAGGGCTCCTTTAAGCCCATATCCTTAATGACCGTCATAACACCTAAATCAATGGCTCCACCTACGTCTAGCTTGCCCTGGCTGTTAGGAGGAAGCATAACATCTGCTACCAAGGGAAAGCCCTTCACATCTCCTTTGGAATTGGCTGTTACGGTAATTCCCTTCATGGGGCCACTTCCTTGAATCTGCAGGGTAAGGAGATCCTTGTCCCCCTTCATCATCACTCCCATCATAGCCGCTCCACTTAACATTCTGCCTAATGCGGCGGTAACCACCGGGCTGGAATTATGTGCCTGTCTTGCCTGCTCTACCATATTTCTTGAGGTAATGGCAAAGGCTCTGATTTGATCATTTCCTGCAGTTGCTCTTACAATATAATCCTTATATTCGCTCATCTTATCTCCTTGTTAAATCTACATTTTATTTATCGTTTTTTGTTGCCATAAAATATACTCGTTCACAATCAGCCTTGGGAGGTAACAGCGTATCGGTATCTACAATCTTCCTGACGGTAAGACCACACGCCTCTAACAGTTCCTTCACTTCCTTTAGCTCATATCCCTTTTGATAATGAACCTCTTCCATTCGCTCATAGAGTTTTCCCTGGGAAATATATAAGGTAAGATCATATTCGTTGATTCTGGTTTCTTTATCATAATAGTTTTCCCAGATAAAGCTTCCAATATCCCGGTTTTCTGCAAAAGTATTCTCTCCTAGCAGCTGTTCATACTTATATAACGTGTTCATATCAAAAAGGAAAACACCTCCCGGCTCTAGAAACTGATGGACTCTACAAAAGACATGACGCAGATCCTGGACACTGGTGATATAATTCATAGAATCACAAACGGAGACGAAGGCTGCCGCTGTGTTCATCAACTCCAGTTCCCTCATATCCTGTCCCAGATAAAGAATCTTCCCATCGTAATTTTCATCCATCGCCAGACTTAGCATATCGTAAGAATAATCCACGCCAATCATATCATAGCCCATGGCATCCAACCGCCTGGTCATCTTCCCTGTTCCACAACCTAAATCTACCACAAGTCCCTGGGTAATATGGGCCTCTTTTAGAAGTGTTTGCATGTTCTTTGCCCACTGGTCGTATGGAACATTATCCATAAACATATCATATACCTGGGCAAACCCACTGTATGCTTCCATTTTCTTTCCTTCCTTGTATGCAGCAAAGTGCTTTGTTTTCCTCTATGATACTATCATATTTCCCATAAAATGGGAACTTGATTATTTAATTTTAAACCCTTATACTAAAGAAAAGACTACTTATCAAATCACCCTATCAAGGAGCCTATATGGATCAATTCAAGCACTATATCACGCGAAATATTCAATCCTTTTATAAACGTAGAATCATTTCTCCCATGGTATATCTGGGTATTCTTGTGGTGCTTTTTGTGATTTATCCTGTATCCTCTTTGCTGCTTCCTCCTACCATGAAGGAATCAGATACCTTAGGAACATTATATGGGGAAAAGGATCGATATATCCGTGTCACCTTAGATGATTTATACTTCACCGGCTATACAAAGCAGTGGCTGGACCAAACGGTAGGATACTACTACTACACCATGCTAGGCGATGACTGTGTGATTGTTCTGCTGTCTCCTAAGGATTGTGAGCAGGGAATATCCACCATTGACTCCATTGTAATTCGTGGTAAAATCCTGAAAAATTCTGTGGCAATGAATAAGCTTCTAGTAAACCTGTCTCAGGATTTATCCTGGACAGAAGCTGGCATCAGCAGCACCATATCCCCTTACATGATTAGTCAGCCAGATGCCAATAATATACCTACAACTCTTCTTATGATAATCGTTGTATATACGGGATTTTACGCCATCTGCAGTATCCTTATTTATCTGTTGTACATTCTCTTTCCCGTACTATCACCGCCGGTACAACGGCTCCACGCTTATGGAAGACCTGCTGCTATATTAGCACAGGCTGAAACAGAGCTTGCTACACTGCCCCAGTTAGCTACCGAGGATATCTTTATTACAGAGCACTATTTTATAGAAACCTCCAGCTTTGGCGTAGCCATTGTTCCTATTAGTGAAATCCGGTGGATTTATAAATATTCTTCCCTGCATAAATTCCTGTGGCATCATTTCAGTATCTCCTATACCTTGCACATTACTGCCGGCAGACGCCAGTATATCAAATGTCCCAAAAACATTAAGTCTGATATTGATGGTGTAATGGATTATTTGGCAGAAGCAAATCATGATATCCTAGTTGGATTTAGTGAAGAAAACCGTATTAAGGTAGAAGCTATGCAGGGGGATTTTGTTCCTCTTCAGAAATTCTGGGCTTTCCTTAGTAAACGAGTATAGCAGATAAAAAAAACAGGTGATAAGCGTACAGACTTCTTCAAAAAGTTCTGTTTGCTTACCACCTGTTT
>CAZYYO010000019.1:12689-35564 GCA_964650965.1 uncultured Lachnospiraceae bacterium
CTGTTTGCTTACCACCTGTTTCTTTTCACCTACTGAAAGAAACCACGAATCCATTCTACAATACTGCTGAATACATCCTTGATTTTATCAATAACGCCTCCGCTTTCCAGCTTGTCATAAACAGATTTGGCCTGATTCATCAAGCTGTCCAGATTTAAGTCCAATCCGTTTATTTTCTGTAGAAAGCTGACTAGCTTATCAATATCCTCCTGGCTTAATGTGATTCCAAACTTATCACATGCATCTAATACCGCCTGACGAATACTGTCTTCATCATCCAAGCCCTGCTCTGTAATCACCTGCTTTAAATATGCCATCAGCTGTTCCGCATCATCTGCACTAACTCCCTGAAGGTCCTCTAGTTCTCCGGTAACCACCAGTTCGTTTAATGCCGCATCTACATTTGCCTCAGGAATAGCATCCCCGGTCATTTCCTCGTAAGCCTTAAATACACCTACCAAAGCAGCTGTGCCTGAGATTGGCTTTGGACCTGCAACAATAATATTGGCATCCTCCACACCTGCTGTTGCCAGCGCATTTTTGTACATTCCTACCGTGCAATATGAAATATTGTTAGTAGAAATACTAAGGCCTGCCCCTTTGTCTGCCTGGGTGATAACAACAGAGGATAAGGATTTGGTTCCGATTTTGCCAGCATCAATATACGCATCCAGATATTTGTGTTCCTCTGCATTGGTCACATACTTCACATCATAATCATCCAGATTTGCTTCATCAATTCCCATAAGGGATAACACGGTGCTTTTCTGCTCTGCTGTAAGATCTGCTCCCAATGCCAGGTATGGCTTGTCTGTTTCATCAATTACCACATCATCTCCTGCCGTAGTGTTCTCCTGCTGTGCCATTGCCTGCATAGGCATACTAACCAGCATGAAAGCCACCAAACATAGGCTGATTACCTGTTTTACATACTTCTTCATTTTGTTACAACTCCTTTTGTCTGTTTCTTCTCCATCCACTGATAGAGATCCTGATAGACCGTCTCTCGATCCAGCTCATTAAGAATTTCATGACGGTCTCCTGGATATAATTTCATGGACACATCTATCATACCTGCACTTTTAAATTTGTCAAATGCTTCCTGCACCCCTTTTCCCATATTTCCTACCGGATCATCTGCTCCAGAGGTAAATAGGATGGGCAGCTTCTTTGGAATTTCATTAATATGACTCTGGTCGTTATCATATGCTGTACTTTCTACCAGACCTTTAAATGCTCCCAAAGAGAATAAATAGGTGCATTTTGGGTCCTTATAATATTTGGTTACACTTTCCTCATTCTTAGACAGCCAGCTGTTCTTCACATCTGCACCGGTCACATCATACTGCTTATAGGGCTTGCCGTACATCATATTGGCTACCATAGGGCTACGATAATTCCATGATTTAAATGCTGCCATGATACGCAGCACTGTAAGTCCTGCCTTAATAGTACCGTCGGCTTCTGTACCGGTACCCATAATAATCGCTCCACTTAAGCCATCTAAATCTTTACTATGTACACTGAGAAATTTCCGAAGCATATAAGAGCCCATACTGTGTCCCAGCATAAAATAAGGCACCTGTGGAAACATTTCCTTATGTAGCTGATAATCCTGATACATATCCGCTACCATGGTGTCGCTGGGGTGTTCCCCCTTCATAATTCCCCATTCCTCCGGACCGCTGACGGATTCTCCATGGCCGATATGATCATGTCCTACCACCGCATATCCCTTCTCACATAGAAATTCTGCAAATTCTGTGTAGCGTTCCACATACTCCACCATGCCATGGGTAATTTGAAGAACCGCATGAATCTCTCCATTTTCCGGTGTCCAGCGAACTCCATGGATCTTAGACGTTTTGTCTGCGGACAAAAACTGAAATACCTCTTTCTTAACCATAATAAACCCCTCCTGTTTATTTGCTTTTATAAGAAACCTGACAATATCCCTTTTATACTGTCAAATAGGTTCTCCATCTTCTTGGTGCTTTCCTGCTGCTGAATATAGCAGGCTCCTACGTTTTCCATTTCGCCGATAATTCCTTCCCCGTCCTGGCTGGTCTTTTGGGTAGAAAGCTTTAACTGCTCCACCTTCTCCTGCATTTCCTTCAGCTGTTTGGCGGTATTTTCAACCTCATGGGATTTCTTCCATTTTTCTTCTTTATCATTCATGCTTACCAGCTTACCTAAGATAACATTGTTTTCTTTTAAAAGAAGGATGAGCTGATGAATTTCCTGGGAAGATTGTAAGGATTGTTCCATAAGCTGGGAAGCCGCCTTACTAAGAGCATCTGATCCCTGCTGATATCCCATGGCATAGTCTCGAATTTCTTCTGCAGAACGAATATAATCGCTTCCGCCCTCACCAAGTCTTCCTGCCTCAATTGCCGAATGAAGAGCAAGGGCTGAAATATTATGTCCAACCTCCTTCATACGCTGGGTTTCTTCCTCGAAAACTTTGGCACTGTTCTGGTAGATGTGTACCGACTCTGAAAGCTTCTTGGAAATATTGGTGTAATGCTTACTCTGCTCAATCATCTGAAAAATTGCATCATTTTGCTCTTCATAGGATTGATCTAGATGCTGATACTGTTGAAACAGCTTCTGCTGGTCCCCTGCTGCTTTCTCCACAAGCTCTGCAAGTTCCTGCAATACCTGGCCATTCTCCTGCTGGGTGCAAAGCATCTCTTTGGAATGATCCACAATTTTTGTGAGACTACTATCCATGCGAGTAGCACTCATACCAATTTGATCCAGCTCTACTACCGCATCCTGATTATGCTCCTGCAACTGCCTCATGCCACGGATATATTCTTTTATTTGTTCCTGACAAAGTGCAGCATTTTCCTGCTCTTGTCTGGATTCTTTCTTTCTAAACATACAGGCACTTCCTCCATCCTGATAGTACTATCATGTAATGCCCTGACAAATCATAATTTACATTTTCTGACCTTAATATGCAACGACTCCATAAAAATTTAACAATAATCCATAATCACCACCTGAAGACTTGTCCTGTTTTGAAAGGTGTTTAACTGTGGGTAATAGGTGACAGAAATCGTGCTGCCAACGGAAACCTCCTTCAGAAAAGCATTTGCGTCTCCAAAGTATAATGCTGTCATCCCCCGTTGGTTATCCATAATTAAATTTAGTCGCAGCATATTCTGATTCTTCCCAATACGCCTGTAATCCCCAACTGTCACCTGCTTATCGGCAAATACGGGCTTGGGATTTCCATTTCCAAAGGGTTGCAGCAATTCCAACTGTTCCACTAGTTCTCTTGTCACGTAGGATAATGGCATAGGGACATCAATTAAAATACGTTTTTCCATATCCGCCTGGGTTAAGGTGGTATTGCGATTCAGTTCTTCCCTTAGAATTGGGATATTTTCTTTTGGAAGAGAAATTCCAGCGGCCATGGGATGTCCACCATATCGGGTAAACAGTCTTTCACATTTATGTAATTCTTCATACATAGAATATGCTTCAATGGATCTTCCTGAACCCTTTGCTCCATCCACTGCATCTGTAATTACAATGGCTGGTCGCTCAAACTGTTCTCGAATTCTACCTGCCACAATTCCTGCTAAGCTTTCATGCAGCGTAGGTAAATACAGGACTAAGACCTTATCCTGCTCCATATGTTCCTGGGAAATGCGGTCAATGGCATCCTCCACCCCTTGCAGGGTCATTTCCTTTCGCTGTTCATTTAAAGATACCAGTTCTCCTGCCTTGGCAATGGCTGGTTCCATCTCTGTTTCCTGAAGAAGCTCTATGGCACGGCATGCATCATCTAATCTTCCTGTTGCATTTAAGCAGGGACCAATAACGAAGCCAATATGATAAGCGTTTATTTTATCCTTATCTACACCGGTTCTTTCTATTAATGCCTGCATTCCCAGATTGGATGTATGCTTCAGTTTCTCTAATCCAAATTTAACAATTGTCCTATTTTCTCCGGTTAGTTCCATCACATCACCTACCGTAGCAACTGCTGCATTTTCCAGAAATTCCATCGCCTCATCTGCTCTTTTCCATTCCTGATACAAAAGCATCACCAGCTTCCAGGCAACCACTGCACCACAGATTCCCGGAAAAGGATAACTGCAATCCGCCTGTTTTGGATTCACCACAGCATCTGCAGGAGGAATCAATTCCATGTGTCCGCCATCCTTGTCCTCATAGGGAATTTCATGATGGTCTGTAATTACAACCGTCATCCCATATTCCTTGGCAAGTGTAATCGCCTCATGGGCAGCAATACCATTATCACAGGTAATGATAAATTCCACGCCATCCTCTCTGGCACAGGTAATCATCTGGGGATTCACTCCATAGCCATCTTCAATTCTTTTGGGAATGGCATAATCTACATTAGCACCTAATTTCTGCAGTGCCGTGGTTAAAATATAGGTAGACTCGATACCATCGATATCATAATCGCCAATCACCCGTATATGCTGCTTGTTCTCAATTGCTTTTGTAATGAGCTGTGTAGCCAACGCTCCATCCTTTAGTAAGTGTGGATCATATAAATGTTCCAGAGATGGATGGAGAAATTCCTCCATTGCCTGCTCTTCAATAATATCCCGATTACGAATCACCCGTGCAATCACGGGGTCAATATGGAATTTCTCGCTATATCTCTGAAAATCGCCTCGCTTTGCCTGTACCATCCATTTTGCCATAACTGTTGTTCCTCTTATTATATATTTTCCTTGTGGTGAATTTTGTCAGCTAGTGACTGTTCTTCTTATTTTCTAATTTAATTCTCCGATTCTTGTAACTGCCACATAAATTGCAGATATTCGATACCAGGTTCGATAATCTACTACACCTGTCTGGGGCAAACCGAAAATAAACTGGAAGATGCGCACAGCATTCTCTGTTTGACTTCCATAAACACCATCTACCGGAATCTTAGGTACTGCAGGATAATTATTAGAAATTGCATTTAACTGTTCCTGCAGCTGTGTTACCTTGCTTCCACTAGAGCCGATGACTAGATTCTCTCCTGGCCAGGAAGCCGGAATTCCGGCAATCTGCTCTGCCGTATTGATATACATGCTGTTACCATAGTAATATCGTATAATTTCAATAGCATTTAACCCATCATCTCCCAGGTATTTAGACCCCCACTGACTTAACCAGTTGGGGCAGGACACATTCTTGCCATCACAGTACTGAGAAAGTATCGGCTGTCTTACATTGGGTCTGGATAGATAATTGGAGAACATCTCATCTACTACGCGAGAGATGCTTTCGAAGATGGTTCTTCCATAGGACCACTTCTGGTCATAGGCAGTGGATGTGGTTACGGTAAAGTCATACCCTTTGTTTCGGTACCACTCCGTATATACCCGATTCAAGGTAAAGGACATAATCGCTAAAATATTTGCCCGCAAGGTTGCATCCGGCCAGGTGGCATAGATTTCACTGGATGCCACATTCTTAATGTAATCCGTGTAGGTTACATAGTAATTTCGCGCTGTGGCGTCTGCGGGTGCTCCATCGTGCACTACAACATATTCTGGAATAACTACACGGCTCAATACAATTTCACCAGACTCCACAATAGGTTTAATCTCTGCTTCTGCTATTTTCGGCGGATAATCTCCAAACAGGGTATTGCTGGGAATTACAATATTTTCCGGCTGATTGCCTCCTCCCACAGGGTCAAGGCGTATCTGCTGAATGGCTGTTTCATCTGCAAACACCTCCACACCGGTAATATCCATGGGCTGATATCCCTCCGCTGTAACCTGCAGAGTATATTGGGCGTATGGCTGAGGTGCCCCAGGTTCCATACTATATTCCAAGGGAGGTGCATTTAAATCCGCAATGGTGCTTTGGCCCGACTCATCTGTCTCTAAGACCTCAATGGTAGAGCCTGGATCTCCTGTATAGGACAGGGTTAATCTGGCATCTGGAATTGGTCTTCTCTGCTGTGCCTCTGTCACTTCAATTGCCAGGTTTCCGCTGGCGGTAAGCTGCTGCATCTGATTTGCATTTCTTATGATCATGAGCTGCCTGCCATCTCATTTCTTTACACATGGGTTTGTATATCATATGCACTCTTCTGGAAAATGTTACAAATAAATACCCCTGAAGCATACATTGCAATATGCACATGCTCCAGGGGTGCTCACTTCCTTTTTATCTACAAAAGTTGTCCAATCAAATCCATTCCTTCACGATACAAAACCTTAGATTTCTCATAAAGCATAAGAATTTTCTCCTCATCATAAGGCGCATTCCGAAGTTCCTCTGTTAATGGCTTGATTGTTTCATTAATCAAATCCAATCCCAGATTTGCAGCAACACCTTTTAGCGTATGGGCATCTTTAAATGCAGCCTCAAAATCTCTAGCCTCTATATTCTTGGAAAGCTCATCAAAGGTCTTATCCTCTTCTTTGAATTTATCTAACATTTCGAAATAAAATTCTTCACTATCTACAAACCGATTAATGGTCGGCTCTATATTTACCTTTAGCTATTTTAAAATTGCTCTTTTTTCGTCATCCACTTATTCTTCCCCCTGGTCTTCTTTCTGTTCATTTTCCACTTGAAGGAATTGTTCCTTCACACTCTGAAACGATTGTAACATATCTTCGGAAAAACTTCCACACTCTCCATTTAAAATCATGGTGTATGCAATCTCCGGATCTACTGGTTCCTTATACACACGTTCGCTGACCAATGCATCAAATACATCCGCAATTGCCGTCAGCTGTGCCTCAATGGGTATTTCCTCTCCCTTTAATCCATCCGGGTATCCCTTTCCATCCCAGCGTTCATGATGCCATCTGGCAATATTATAGGCACATTTGGAATATTCTGAATTATTAAAATCCATACTTTGTTCAATAATATCTCCACCATAAACGGTGTGACTTTTCATAATTTCAAATTCTTCCGGTGTAAGCTTCCCTGGTTTCAACAGGATACGGTCCGGCACTGATATTTTACCCATATCATGTAGTGCTGATGTGCTGACAATCATCGCTACCCGATTATCATCCAAACCATATTGGGGGTAGTTTTTCTGGACATACCCAGCAAGAATTTCCACAAACCGTTTGATTCTTTTTACGTGCATACCAGATTCCATATTACGAAATTCTACCACGTTACTCATATTCTCAATAATGGCATTATTCATTTCTTCTAACTGCTTGGCGTAGTCAGAAATGATTTCCTGCTGATTTTTGATTTTATCTTCCAGTTCCCGTTCATACATGTGAAGCTTAACCACATTGTTGACTCTTCGACGAATGACCTTGGCATTAAAGGGTTTTTGAATGAAATCTGCAATTCCATAGGCAAATCCCCGTTCTTCGTATTCCTGAGATTCCTCCCCGGTAATTAGGATGATTGGAATCCGATCCACCATTTTTCTCTGATACAGCACACCCAGAAATTGAAAGCCATCCATCACCGGCATTACAATATCCAGCAGAATAACCGCAATATCCTTGTAATTTTCCACCATCTTTACCAGCGCTTCTTTTCCATTAACGGCTTCGATTGCACTATAATCATTTTCAAAAATCCGTACCAGCATTCTTCGGTTGATTTCAACATCATCTACGATAAGTATTTTTTTATCTTTCGTCAATACGCTTTCCTCCTGCCTGCTGATTTTCTATAATCTGCAAACCACCGTCCTTCTTCTTTATGGTAACATTTTGCATTTCCTTGTCAATGATTTTTACATTTCCATCAATTTTCAAGCGACTGCCTGCATAGGCGGTTCCTCGTACGCGAATCGTGGGAGCATTTTTTCGAATCTTCAACTGTTCCAGCTGTTGAATTTCTTCATCTAATGCTTTGGCCTGGGCAGACTTTATGGAAAAGGTATCATGTATTCGCTCCAACAACGGTCCTACCGCAGCAGAGCTTCCCTCGTGATTGCGCAGCTGTTCATAGATTTTATCCCGGCTTTCATCTAACTGTTTCAATTCATTTAATATCTGAAACCGTTCCTTTTTAAATCCTGCCAATCTGTGTTTTGCATTTTCATTCATGCCGATTTCCACAGTCGTTGGGATGCAGGCGCTATTTCCTAAATGATATACCTCAATTCCATTTTCCGCCTGAATATTGCCTCCTACAACCTGAGACAGGCTTCCAGATACCAGAACCGAGCCACAGGTATCAATATCTGTATATATCATTCCATTCATCCTTACATCTCCATTGGTGCGAATGATGACATTGTTAAAAATATCTCCATAGACATTTTTCTTTGCCTGAATTATCCCCTGTTCCAGACATTGCGCCCCCTTTATGGCCACAACATCTCTTCCTGATACAATCTCTCCACCGGTATATTCGCCACGAAGAATCACATCTCCCGTTGCCTCTACATGCCCCTGGGAAATATCCCCCTGGACAATGACGGTACCATTGATACGAAGTTCTGGGGTAACATCCAATAGCTTTTGCTCTATAACAGTGACTGGTTCTATACCGTATTTTATAATACTGTTCTTTCCATCACGCTCAATTTGAACCACGCCGGTAACATCTGCATAATAGGTTTTTTGGTCACTGTCCAAATGAAATCCCTGTCCATACAGCTTGGCCAGTTCCTTTCCTTTCTTGCCTGGAATCTCATTTCCCTGAGCATCCCGCCCAGGCTCTCCTAGCTGTGCCTTGTGGTAAATGGCAATGACTTTCCCCTTAGATACCATATTAGGAAGTTGAAACTGTTCATAATCTATGGAGCCATCCGATTGAATCTGGAATTTCATAATGGGATTCTCTTGAAAGAAGAATTCAAAATACCCATCTGCACCTGGGATTGCCTGCTTAGGAGCATTTGCCAATTCTTCCTCCATACAAATTCTTCTCTTATGCATCTCTCGAGCCGAAAACATAAGGGTCGCATACCTGGACACATCCAGACCTTCCTCCAGTCCCAGTCGAATTTCCTTCATTTGATTGGAATTAAAGTTGGCATTCAGATAATGGGTCACCTCAAGCTGGTGTTCTAAACCCAGACGAAGTTCCCTCATTTGCCGCCAATGGTACTGGATATCCGCATAGACATATACATTGATCCCCTGTTCCAGACCTATTCGGATTTCTTTTAGCTGGGCTTCTCGCATTTCACACTGCACCAGCTTCTTAATATGAAATCCTTCCTCCACACATTTCTTTATCTCCAAAAGCTGATTTCCCCGAAATCCCTGGGAAACAAAAAATGACAAATCTACTTTATCAAGAATACTCTGTCGCATCACACACATGGTGGTACTATCAAAATCGGGACTGGCATAAGACGTTACATCAATGTGCTGTTCCAATCCAAGGCGAATTTCTCTCATTTGATAGAAATCAAACACCGGCTTGGCATAGACAGCAACCTGAATTTCATGCTCTAATCCCAGACGAATTTCCTCCATCTGGCTGGCCATGAACTTAGGATTGCGATAATAAGCCACATCAATTCCTTTTTCTTCTCCCAGCTGGATTTCCTCCATCTGCGCCTGTGTGTATTCTTCTTTTGCAGTATTCATGACGCTTCTTATCCTCCGTGTGAATTATGAGAAAAAAGCCCTCTATCAGTATATCATACCAATAGAGGGCCAAATGCTTTATGCTAATGCTGCAGTAATGATAGCCATAGAATAAACTTCTGATGCATTGCATCCTCTGGATAAATCATTAATTGGTGCATTTAATCCAAGAAGAATTGGACCATATGCTTCAAAATTACCAAGTCTCTGAGCAATCTTATATCCAATATTTCCAGCATTAATATCTGGGAAAATAAAGGTATTTGCATATCCAGCCACCTTGGAATCCGGACACTTTGTACGTGCTACTCTTGGAGATACTGCCGCATCAAACTGAAGTTCTCCTTCGATTGGAAGCTCTGGTGCACGAAGCGCAGCCTTGGCAGCTGCATTTCTCATTTTATCAACATCCTCTCCCTTGCCGGAGCCAAAGGTCGAATAGCTTAAGAAGGCAACCTTCGGGTCAACGCCAAAGATTTTTGCACATTCTGCAGTCTCGGTAGCGATTTCTGCCAAATCATCCTCAGAAGGATGAATATTAATTGCACAATCTCCCATGGTCAGTACTTCATTTTCACCAGTTGCAGAAGGTCTTACAAGTATAAAACAGGAAGAAACAATGTTATTTCCCGGTTTTGTCTTAATTAACTGTAATGCAGGGCGAACCGTATCAGCTGTGGAATAAGTTGCACCTCCCAGCAAGGAATCAGCGATTCCCATCTTAACTAACATGGTACCAAAGTAATTCGCCTGAGACAGGGTCTGTCTTGCCTGCTCTGGAGTAACTCCCTTGCTCTTTCTAAGCTCACAGAACTGCTCCACCATTTCATCAAATCTGTCAAAATCTGTAGGATCAATAATTTCTGCTCCACGGATATTAAATCCACTGGTTTCTGCCGCATGCTCAATTTCTGCTCTGTCACCTACTAAGATTGGATGAAGGAAATTACTTGCCAATAATCTAGAAGCTGCCTCTAAAATTCTAGGATCACTTCCCTCTGTAAATACGATTTTCTTCGGATCCTTCTTCAGGATCTCAATTAATTGTCCAAATCCAAACATGTTTCTCTCCTCGTTTCTTACGTTATTCTTATTTTACGATACTATTCTATCATCATTTCGCCTCATCTGTTGTTTTTTCTGGAAAACAAATGGAATTATTTCTGTAAGCGCTTGGTATGATAACCGGCACCTTCCTCTTTTCCCTTCTCATCCTCTACTTCCTGGATTTCCTTCTGCAGCTCTACAATCATAGACATTACGATTTCTTCTGCCTCTGCATCATCATATTCTTTTAGCTTCTCAATAGATTCATCTGCGTTTCTGCGGATTTTAAAAGGAATGTCATACTCTCTTAAAGCCACCAGCTTGTCTAGTGCATCATGAATCTTATAAGCTGCTAAATCCTCCTGAATATATAAGAGTCGTGCAGACACCTCCGCAAGACTAATGGGAATCAACATAGCTCGATTTATCTCCAGCAGATTTCGCTGCAACAGATTCATCACCCGCTCCACCATGGTCTGGGCTCCATCCGTATTCCCCTTCTCCATCTTCATCTTGGCATTCCGCATTCGCCCTGACACATCTTCTTCAATCTGAAAGCGAAGGACTTCCTCGGTCTTAAGAATTGCTGCCTTTACATTGCCGTTACTTAAATCATCCCGAATTGCTACGATGCGATCATACAATTCCTAGGGTTCCATGGGAAGTACTCCCAGCCGCTTAAAAACACGTTCAATTCGTTCCTTCAAATCCTCTGTATCAAATGGTTTGGTGATATAATCCATAATTCCCAATTTAGAGCCTTCTAATACCGTCTGGGTATCTTTTTTTGAAGTCAAAAAGATTACCGGCACCGTTACACCATTTTCATGGGTACGAATTTCTTTTAAGGTTTCCACGCCATCCATAATAGGCATCTGGACATCCAAAAGAATTAAATCCACCTTTTCACGATAGAGATATTTTACAGCTCGCCTGCCTGTAAGCATAGGAATCACTTCATACTTATCCTTAAGCTCCTGCTCAATGGTAGCTAAATTCACCGTATTATCATCCACAACCATGATTTTCATTTTATCCATTGTATCCTCCTTGAAGAGTTACATTCTCTCAAGCAATTCGTGGAGCTTATCCTCCGCACTGTCATCATCATACATTTTATATCTCTTTTGAATTTCTTTCAACTCCTGCCGAAGTTCCCGAGGCATCTCATAGGCTAGCAGCTCCTCTAATTTTTTTGCCGCCTGTTTGGACTTGAAGTCCTCCGACAGCTTTAGAATTTCACTGATACTTTGATAGGTAAGCTCTCTGGTTAACCCGCTTTTCAGCTGCTGGATTTCCGGTTTCTTTGTCCCTCGTTTTTTCTGAAGCACTCTTTGTATCTCATGAAGCACTCCATAATATTGTTCAATCAATTCCCCGCTCTGTCCTAGAATATATCCCTGATTCTGTTCTTTTGCTGCAGTTTCATGATTTTTTGCCATTTTAGATAATGCATTGGCGCCAATATTGGCAGAGGTACTCTTTAGGCCATGCACTATAATCTCATAATTCTTCCAGTCTTTCTTCTGGCAATATCTGGTAATCTTCTCAATATTAGAATCACTTTCCAGAACAAATAGCTCCAACAGATTTAAATAATCATCCAGGGTGCCACTCTTGCTCTCTACCGCAGACCTTACGTCAATTCCCTGCATAAAGATTTCTGCCAGTTCATCTTCTGTGTAGCTTGCTGGCGTAATTTCCTTATTGGTAAATTCTCTCATTTCATCCGGAACATAGGAAATCAGCATCCGATGCAACTTCAATTTATCTACTGGTTTGGTCATATAATCGTCAAAGCCATGGGTAAGAAACATTTCCCTTGCCTCCTGATAGGAATTGGCCGTTAATGCAATAATGATTGGGTTTTCCCCGGTTTGGGAATAATAAGACCGAATGTGTCCTACTGCCTCTACCCCATCCATTTCCGGCATCATATGATCCATTAAAATCATATGAAAATGTTTTTGCTTCACCAGTTCAATGGCTCCTTTACCCGAATCTGATGTGGTCACCGTAAAATGGTAAGTATCCAAAAGTCCCTGGATTACCATAACATTAATTTTATTATCATCCACAATTAACACCTGATAATCCGGTGCAATAAATTGTTGGAAGTTTTCCTGCTGCTTTGGCTTTAGTGGTGCCTGGGCAATGCTTCTGTCATCTGCAATCTTCTGAGGCAGCGTAATGGTGAATGTAGTACCTTTTCCGTACTGGCTTTGTATGTCAATATTTCCTCCCATCAGCTCCACAAGATCCTTTGTAATTGCCAGCCCCAAGCCAGTGCCTTCCACACTTTTATTTGCGACCTGATCCACCTGTTTAAAGCTATCAAAGATTACTGCCATATCTCCGGATTTAATTCCAATTCCTGTATCCTCAACGAGCAAGCGCATAAGCAAGCCTGCCTCTGTTCGTTGTCCACCCACGATAAGCTTTACATAGCCCTGCTTGGTAAACTTTAAGCCATTATTGATAAGATTAATTAAAATCTGTCGCACTCTTCCTGCATCACCTGTCAGCTTACAGGGTAATGTTTCATCAATCTCATATTGTAAGGACAGTCCCTTTTCCATGGCCGGAATTTTTACCAGGCGTATAATGTCCTGAATAAATTCTGTCAGGTAATAGTCTTCCTCTACCAACTCCATCTTGTGTGCTTCCATCTTAGAGAAATCAAGAATGTCATTAATAATCCCCAGAAGACTAAGGGATGCTTTCTTCACCGTACAAGCCATATCATATACCTTTCTTCCACGGCTCTCTTCAATAATCAATTCGCTCATTCCAATAATGGCATTCATTGGCGTACGTATTTCATGGCTCATATTAGCAAGGAATTCGCTCTTAGCCTTATTGGCTTCATCTGCCTTAGAACGTTCCTCCTTTACCCGTGCCATCATCTCATAAGTCTCTGTCATGTCATTGATTAGAATTGCATAACCAATCATTTTATTGGATGGGTCAAGGATTTCCCCTCTGGTTCCCTGATAATAGTGTCCTTGATATTGAAATTCTGTACGCTCCTTATCCGGTTCAAAAAATCCCGGAATCGATTTTATTTTATATAAATCCTGTCCCATATATAACGATAATTCCGGCAATAATCGCTCTGCTGACGCATTATAATCAATCACTCTTCCATATTCGTCCAAGGTTATAACACTTCCATCGATGGCATCTAATGCCGTCTTAGCTGCGATACTTGCTACATCCAGCCCCTGATTTCTCCATTTAGAAAAGGTCATGAAGCATAACAGCAGGGAAGCCACCAGCATCGCCGGATTATAGGTATCCCCAATGAGACCTGCTCCAAAAAGTGCCAGTGTAATAAAGGGCAAAAGGAAGGCACCAGAAAGCTTTATCAATTCAATCTGCTGCTTTCGATTGTCCGATTTCATGACAGCATATCCAATCATTCCCAAACAAATCAGCCAGGGCATAGAAATAACAACACACCAGAACAGCACTCCGCAAAAACCCAGCTGAACCACCATATGAGGATACATTCCATCAGAAACAAAATCAATCACACGATAAAACCAATGCAGTCTGTGATCCAGAAAATGTTCCACCACAAACAACGTATCCGCAATAGACATAAAGCATAGCAGCCACACCGGAACGGTTAGATCACAAAAATATCCCACAAAAGCTGTCATACTCACCATAAATACAGCTCCACCAATGCATTCAATTCCTTTGCCGGCCATTGCCACATCCATGGTTCCCCGGGCGGTCATCTCCAGAAGCATACCAATATCATAGATGGTAACCCCAAAAATGGCATAGGTAATATATCTCTGCTGCAGCCTAAGTTCCCGATTCAGCATAACAAATAAAGCAAAGAAACATAATGCGATTGTACCGCTTTGTATTACAACGAATAGGTATGTCATAGCAATCCTTCTTTCGTATTATCTACTGGTAACCACTCCATTTTCATCAATGGCTACGGTACTTGAGATGCTCTCTAAATAAGTATAGATACTTTGCGCCTGTTCTCCTGTTACCTCGTGGGTATATGCACCTTCTGCGGAAGCTGGAAGCAGGCGAACCACAACCGTTCCATCAGCAGCAATGGTAAATTCAACTGCAGTTGTTCGAGCAATTGCCTGATTAAAAATAAAATTGCCCAGGCTATAAAAAATAGGCTTCCCATTGTAGTATTCCATTCCCTGAAGTACGTGGGGATGTGCTCCAATGACTGCATCTGCTCCTGCATCTATAAATTGATGTGCCATAGCTTGCTGATAGCTTGTAAGAACATCGGTATGCTCTGTTCCCCAATGTACACTTACATAAACATAGTCGCATTGGGTTCTGGCTTGTTCAATGGCTGCAATCAGCTTGGTTGGATCATAGGTGGTAAATACTCCTGGTTGGCTATTTTCCACATTCCAAGACCCTACTGGTATTACTCTGGATGCAGCAAGAAATCCGAATTTCTTGCCATTTACTTCCTTTACAATTAATTTAGATGCTTCCTCTAAACTATTTCCTGCACCGGTATAAGCAATTCCTGCACCATCTAAGGTGGAAAAGGTATCTGCAAGTGCATCCTTGCCATAGTCAAGAACATGATTATTTGCCAGTCCTGCAATATCCACGCCCATTTGCTGAAGCAGTGTTACATAGGAAGGATTCACGCGAAACGTATACTGCTTGTCCGGCGCCTGGGTTCCACGAGTACTGTAGGGGAACTCATTATTAATCATAAGAATATCGCTTTGATTTAACGTGTCTATCATGTTCTGTGACAGCACACCGTTTATGCCTTTCTTATCGTAATTATTCAACACATAATTGCTGAAAAGAACATCCCCTGTAAAGACAACGGTTGTGGGCTGTACTTCCTGCATGACCTGTGTATCTTCTGTATCTTTTGTAGTTTCTGTCTCCTGGGATGCCTCTTGTTCCTGCTTCTTCTCTGCCTCTTTCTCTGCTTTTCCTTTGGAAACAGACATTGCAATTCCACTTCCAATCAATAGCCCGCCTACAATGCACAATACAATAACGATGATTCTACTTCTCTTCATATGACTCCTCAGTTCTTTGGCTTGTTATTGCCTCTTTATTACATAATCCCAAGCTCAATAATAACTTTATTATAGTTCATAAGAATGCGATTTGCAATTTACATATGAAAATGATAGACTGTTAAACCAAAAGAAAAAAGGAAAAGAGATTTATGATGAAAAACACAAAGAAATTAGTTTTAACTGCTTTATTATGTGCATTCACCTGCGTTGCAACCATGGTGATTAAGGTTCCCACTCCCACGATGGGATATATTCATCCAGGAGATGCACTGGTACTTTTATGTGGTATTTTATTAGGACCTGTTGCAGGTGGTTTGGCAGCTGGGGTAGGCTCCATGTTTGCAGACATTTTCAGCGGATATCTGTCCTATGCTCCTGCAACACTTATTATTAAAGCGGTAACTGCAATGATTGCCGGCTTTATTACCAACCATCTGTTGAAGCTGTGGAAAAGCAAAAAAATGTCTTCCATTGCTGTGATTGCCGGAGGAACCTGTGGTGAATTATTTATGGTGCTTGGATACTTTGTATTTGAAATCTTCTTAATGGCTGTGACCACTGGTGATGGCTTTACAACTGCAGCACTTACCGCCGGTATCGCCAGTGCCGGAAGCGGTATTCCATTTAATCTGGTGCAGGGTATCTTCGGCGTTGTGATTGCTGCCGTCTTATACCCATTGATTCGAAAGCTGAATTTTACGGAGGAAGAGTAAATGGAGGAATTGAACTGGAAGTTGAATCAAGCTCCACTTCCAAAAGATCCCGTAATGCTGCTTAGTGTTATTAACACAGCACTACGGGACCATTATGAAAGTCTTGATGAACTTGTTTGGGATAATCAATTAGACAGAGAACGTCTCATTCAGACTCTTGACATGATTGATTATCAGTATGAGTCAGAGATCAACCAGTTTCGTTGATGCTCTGGCTTATTCTTATTTTGCCTGAATTTCCACCGTTACCGGTTCTCCTACTTCTGTAGAGAAGCTTACACGAATCATACCTTCCCCTGTAGCTCGAATGGCAGCCTCTGCCCTTCCCTCAAAGGTGGAAATGGTGGTATCGAAATAATTCTCCTCACTCTTAGGAGCAGCACTTCCGAAGCCTACAACCTCTCCAGGTCCATCTACTGCAATGGTAATCTGGCGGCTTTGGTCTGGATTTAAGGTACCCTTGGCATCTCTTAATGCCACTTCTACGAAAGCAATGTCGCTGCCATCTGCTGTAATCTCATTGAAATCACAGTATGCTGTAAGCATGCTGGCTTCTGCTGTGGCAATTCCATCATGCTCTCCTTCCTGTCCATTGGTATAGGCAATCACTTCTACCACGCCTGGCTGATAGATCGTTTCAAAGCTTACCAAGCCCTTCTTATCTTCTCCAACCTTCTTTCGCTCTATGGTCTCGCCATTGATTAGAAGTTCTGCTTCCTCTGCAAGTGTATACACTTCTACCGTAATGGGTCGGTTCTCATAGCCTTCCCAGGTCCAGCTTCTTACTGCATCTGTCATACTCCACTGAGACAGATTCCGCTTCTGTCCATGGTACTTTGGTGGGCAAACTGCAATGTATGGCTTACTTCTCAGTCCCCAGATAATTTCTCTCCAATAAGAGGTAGGTCTTCTATCTCCAATCAAATTAATATCGCCACAATATGCAGCCTTATATGGATAAGGAGAATACATTGCCGAGCCACCCTCTTCTCCATAGGTAGCTCCGCCAATGCCATTTTCTCCCAGATAATCCCATGCTGTCCAGTCAAAATCTCCAATAACATAAGGGAGCTTCTCAACCAACTCCCAGTTCACATCCAAATCTCCCGGATTGGTTTCAGAGCCTACAATGATGCGGTTCTTATAAGTCTGACCATCCATCTCATAACGTCCTGCTGCATAGTTATATCCTACAATATCTACCTGAGCCGAAGCCTCCTCAATGGTTGCTCCAATCTGGGGGCTCATGGTAATCATTTTCATCATCTCACCTAGATTGTTCATCATGGTGTTGATTTCGCCACCTTCTTCTTGCTCCGGCTGTCCTGCAGCACCTGCCATCTGCTTAAGCACACTCATAGCACTTAATAAGAGATTCATGCTGTTGGTGACATAACGGGAATCATCTAAGGAGCGGATCTTATCTGCCAGCTTCTTACCAAACTGTGTATCGAATTTATTTCCAGTCTCCGGGATCTCATTTCCAATGGAATACATGATAACAGAAGGATGATTATAATCCTTATTTACCAAACTGGTAATATCATGCTCCCACCACTGGGAAGCATTCATTCCGTAATCAAAGGGAACCTTGGTAGTGGTCCATACATCCGAATACTCATCCATAACATACATGCCAAGACGGTCACAAGCTTCTAGCATATGGCGGCTGATAGGATAATGAGAGCTTCGAATGGCATTAAAGCCTGCGGCCTTAAGACCAGCCACCTTACGGTCTGCTGCTGCAGGATAGTCCTTAGTTCCCAGAATTCCGTAATCATGATGAACACAGCCGCCTCGTAATTTTACCGTCTTGCCATTGATTTGCAGTCCTCTCTTAGGATCCAAGCTCATGGTACGAATTCCAAAGCTTCCAGTCTCCTCATCTACGATACCATCGCCTTCCTTAATATAGGCACGATAGGTATACAGATATGGGTGATTCTCATCCCACAGCTGAGGCATGTTCACATATAACGGCTGACGATAGGACTGACATCCAGCCTGAAGAATAGTAATTGGCATTTCATTATCTGCTACCTTCTCTCCAGCAGCATCCATCAGTTCTATTCCAAAGCGAATATCCCGTACCCCATGACCTGTATATACAATCTGTGCCTGAGCACGAAGAACCGCCTGATTGTCCTGCACCAGCTCAGTAGCCAGATGGATTCCCTGGGGTGCCAGATGAAGCGGAGGTGCAATCATAAGATTTACATCCCGATAGATTCCGCCGCCAGTATACCATCTTCCACTGGGAACACCATTTTTCACAACTACCTTGATTTCGTTATCTGCCCCAAATTTAAGGAATCGGGTAATATCCAGATAGAAGTCGCTGTATCCATAAGGACACTGTCCTGCAAATGCATCATTTACATATACAAATGCATTCTGATACACTCCTTCAAATTCCAGGATAACATCCTGGCCTGCATCTTCTTCCTTCACAGAAAGTGTCCGCTCATACACATAGTTGTCCTCGTGGAAAAATCCGTTTCCCGGGCCGTTAGGTTCCTGGGGATTTCGCTCTGTCTCTACCGACGCATCATGGGGCAGCCGCACACATCTTGGCTTGTCGCCACCTCCCATTAATGCACTTAACGCTCCTCCGTCCCCAACGGAAAATCGCCAGTCATTGTTTAACTTTACCTTCTTCATTGTAATACCTCCTCCTCGTATTAGTTGCATAAGAAGATTATACCATTGAATGATGGATAAAATTGTTAAATAAAAATGAAGAAAACCTGGAGCGTGTGCCCCAGATTTTTTTATATGCTTGTTATTTTATACTTGTTGCCTTAAGCTTCTTGGGGGATATAATCCTTATCCTTCACATATCCCCAAATCATGCCTTCTCACGAGTCTGGGCTTACCTTCTATTTACTTACTTTGGAGGATTTCCTGCTATATTTTCCCGCCTGCCCCAGGGTGCCTAAGCTTCTTTGGGGATATATATCCTTAAGTATCACACATCCCCCAATCAAGTCTTCTCGCTGGTCTGGACTTGCCTTCTGCATGCTTACTTTGGGGGATTTTCAGCTATATTCTTCCGCCTCCCCCAGCATACTGCTAATTTCTATTCCTCCATTCACTGACATGCTATCTGTAATACCATGATGCACAAAATAGCCTAGTACCATTTGCAATTCCTTGGCGCACAATAGCCTGGCACCATCATCCGATAGTGCCAGGCCAAAGCTAACGTATGCAACCATATGGAAATAGATCATTTCATTTCGATAAATTATTTCATTTGACAGTGCTTCTTTTCAATGTTATGTTAAATACAGTGATGTATCACTTGTAACGTCAGTAAAAACACAAGGAGCAGAATATGTTAAAACAAACAACAGAAATGGAAAGCAAACATATGATTCGTCTGTCAAATCAGGCCTCCAAAAAGCTTTCTCAGGAATGTATCGAAAAAGCTATGATTTCTTTAATGGAGAAAAAGAGTTTTGAAGAAATCACCATATCCGAACTGGTAAAAAAAGCGGGGGTTTCCAGGGCTGCTTTCTATCGAAATTATGAAACCAAACAGGATGTACTTCTTCATGCCTGTCGAGATGCTATTGATGATGTATCCAACGCTATTGCAACTGCATCTATAGAAAATAACAAACAGGAGTTTTTCAAAGATCTGTTCGAAGTATCTGCAAAATATGCAGATGGATTTCTTCTGTTGGTTCATGCCGGCTTCGGTCAGGTAATTCTCCATGAAATAACCCTTCGGAGTATTGCTGTTTTAGATCATCCCAACTCACAGGAACGATACAATACCATCTTCTGGTGCGGAGCTGTCTATAACACCTTGCTCTTTTGGATGGCTGATGGAATGAAACAGTCTATTGATACCATGTGTGAAACAGGCTCCTTTATTGTTGGTCACCTGCCTTCCTCTTTTGATTAAATGTGTATCATCTTCTTTTTGTCCTTGGTATATGGTTGATATCGCACTGGGAGATCCATCCATGTTTTCTTATTTACGATGCTTCTATAATGAGTAAATTCCATAAATCCTGCTTCTCCGTGATATTGCCCCATTCCACTTTCTCCAAAACCACCGAAAGGCATATTACTAGTCGCCAGATGAATAATTGTATCATTGATACAGCCTCCTCCAAAATGGCAGCGATCTAATACGCTCTTTTGATGGAACCTGTTTTCTGAAAAGACATATAATGCCAGTGGATGCTCCCGCTGTTCAATCATTGTAATTGCATCAGAAAGACTCTCATATGTGAGGATGGGAAGGAGCGGGCCAAAGATTTCTTCCTGCATAATTTCATCCTTCCATGCGATATCTGTCATAACAGTAGGGGTAATTCGCAATGTCTTTTCATCCCATGTTCCACCGGTCACCACCTTGTCAGGTTGAATCAGCTTAACGATTCTATGAAAATGCTTTTCATTAATTATTTTTCCATAATTATTATTGTTTAATGGTTGTTCTCCAAATTGCACCTGTATTTCTCGAATAATAGCTTTTACCAGCTTCTCCTTAATCGATGCCTGGCACAAAATATAGTCTGGTGCCACACAGGTCTGTCCGCAATTTAAATATTTTCCGAATACAATTCTTTTTGCTGCCAAGTCCAGCTCTGCTGTCTCATCTACAATGACTGGACTTTTTCCTCCTAATTCTAAGGTCACCGGAGTGAGATGCTGTGCTGCCTTTTTCATAACCTCTTTTCCAACAGCCTTACTTCCTGTAAAGAAAATACGATCGTATTTTTGATCTAACAGCTTTTGATTCTCTTCTCTTCCTCCCAAAACCACGGCTACCAATTCCGGTGGAAAAAAATCACCTATCATTTTTTTCAAAAGTTTCGCAGTAGCTGATGCATAAGCACTTGGTTTTATAATAACGGTATTGCCTGCAGCCAAAGCATCCACCAGTGGTTCTAGTGTTAGAAGAATCGGATAATTCCATGGACTCATAACCAGAATATTTCCATATGGAGTAGGACTTTGATAACTGGATGATGCAAACTGTTCCACTGGTGTTTTTACCCTTCGATTCTTAATCAGGTTTGGCAGATTTTTCTTCATCCATCTTATTTCTGACATCACCAGTCCTAGTTCACACATACAGGATTCCATTTCACTTTTTCTTAAATCTGTGTATAGTGCCTGATAAATTTCTTTCTCATATGTTCGAATCATATCTTCTATCAGATTCATACATCTCATGCGATGTTTTAAGCTCCTGGTAATTCCTGTATCATAATATTCCTTCTGATTCTTTACCACTTCTTCTATTGTAGTGTCATTCTTTTTTGGTACTACCAACCGATACAGTTCCTGTAATTCCACTGCATCCATTAATAAAGGTACTGGATAAAGTGGATTTCCTTCCCTGGCTGCATTTTCCGCCAACATTGGAATATCCTTTTCTTTTACTTCCGGCAGGACCTCCGGAATTTTTAAATATTTATTTAATTCGTTTATTTTCTTTATAAACTGTCTTGCAGCAATTTCCTTTGGTACATCTTCCGACACTAAATGAACTGCATATGCCAGCTGAGCCAAAGGCTCCTTTACCGCTTCTCCATAATATTCCAATACCTTAGGAAGTAATACCGCATTTGCCAACCCATGGGCTGTGCCATAATATCCTCCCAGACTATGTGCCACCGCATGAACGTATCCCACATAGCTCTTGGTAAATGCCATTCCTGCCAAATAGGAAGCTCGGAGCATATTTTTTCTAGCAAGACGATTTGTTCCATCTGAATATGCCGTCTCAATATTGGCAAAAATCAATCTTACCGCTTCGATGGATTCTGCCCTTGTATCTGTACTGGTTGATTGACCAATAAAAGCCTCAACTGCATGGGTTAACGCATCCATTCCTGTAGTAGCTGTCAGCATAGGAGGCAGTCCTAGAGTGACCTCCGGTTCCAACACAGCATACCGTGGTATCAGTGTAAAGTCATTGATTGGATATTTATGATGCGTTACATCATCGGTAATAACAGCGGCAATTGTCGTTTCACTTCCAGTTCCGGCAGTGGTCGGAACGGCAATGAGTAATGGAATTTGTTTCCGTACCTTTAATGTACCTTTCATCATATCTAATGTTTTCATTGGACATGCAATTCTTGCACCTACCGCCTTAGCACAATCCATAGATGAACCGCCACCAAAAGCAATCAGTCCCTGACATTGTTCCCCTTGATATTGTTCTAATGCACGCTCCACTGTATGTACGGTAGGATTGGCAATGACCTGATCATATACACTGCAGCAAATTCCCTCTCTGTCAAGCAATCCCTCCAGTGCCAGGGTTAATCCCATCCCTCGAATCCCAGAATCTGTAACAAGAAGGACCTTATAAATCTTGTTTTCCTTCAGGATATCCGGGACTGCCTGTATCCCATCTAACAGCTCCGGTTCTCTGTATGGAAGTATCGGCTGCATGACCTTTAATATCTTTTGATTTGCTCTGCACTTCATTCGTTCTACTGCTTTCATTTTACTTCTCTCTATACTTTCTTATTTATTTTGCACAAAAATGTCTTTATTTTAGCCACT
>CAZYYO010000020.1:0-35388 GCA_964650965.1 uncultured Lachnospiraceae bacterium
GGATATAACCGCTTAGAAGCTAGTAACTGATTTCCAGATTTGATATAATAAAAACATTCATATATTTGTGGAGGATAATATACATGACCAGATTACGAAAAAATATCTATGACATTATAGAAGTGGCTGACGATAACAATAAGATTAGCGGGTTGTATGATTTGTTTATGATGATTACCATTATAGTCAGCTTAATTCCGCTGGCATTTAAAACACAAAATGCAATCTTGCTAAAAGTGGATCAGGTTACAGTCGTAATTTTTGTTGTTGATTATATACTACGATTACTGACAGCTGATTTAAAGCTGCCAAAAGATAAATATTTCGCTTTTGTTAAATATCCTTTCACACCTATGGCAATCATTGATTTGTTATCCATTCTTCCTTCTATCACTATTCTAAACAGTGGATTTCGTCTCTTTAAAATCTTTCGACTAATGCGGACTTTTCGAGTGTTTCGTGTATTTAAAGCAGTACGATATTCTAAAAGTATATTATTGATTATTGAAGTGTTTAAAAAACAGAAGGAATCTTTACTCACGGTATTATCCTTGGCAATTGGATATGTTCTTGTATCTGCACTTATTGTATTTAATGCAGAGCCGAATACATTTAACAGTTTTTTTGACGCAGTTTATTGGGCAACGGTTTCATTAACTACAATGGGATATGGAGACATTTATCCTGTGACCACCATTGGAAGGGTTATCACAATGATTTCTTCGGTTCTGGGAATTGCCATTGTTGCTTTGCCGTCAGGCATCATCACAGCGGGATATATGGATGAGCTTCAGAATGCGAAAAAACTATAAGTATGATAATCCAAAATCTCAGGGAGCACATAAGATGAACATAAATAATCCCAACAAACTATCCTCATATTTCAAACTACAAAAAAAGAACCTGTTTCTTATTACGGTTACGGGAATCATATATAACATTGGTATGACAGCAGGACCTTTCTTTGAGGGGCGGCTGGCACAATGTCTGCTGGATATTTCCAATCATGAGAGTACCTGGCGGGATATGCTAGAATTAGCCATCATCTACATTATCATTATCTTATTTGTTCAGGGTAATCGTGCCTTGAAGCGATTCTTTGTTCGGAAATTCGCCAACGAAACCAGCAAGAATATGCGGCATATGCTCTATAACACCTTAGTTCATAAGGAGAAAGAACAGCTGGAGACGGAACAGTTGGGAGCAGCCATGACGAAGGCCGTCAGTGATGTGGACGCCTGTGTAGAGGGCATGCGAAAGTTTACCACAGAGGTATTTGATACAGGAATTGTACTGATAGCCTATGCAGTGATGCTTTGCATGTATGATGTTAGGCTGGCGGTTATGTCCTATGCATTTATTCCCATTGCATATCTCATTGCTGAGAAATGTAAGGGTGTTGTTACGAAATACAATGAGAAATATAAGAAGTCAGCAGAGCACTTAAATCAATCTACTATGGACCTGGTAGGAAATGAAATTACTTATCGAGTATTTGGTTTAGAGGAAGAACGATGTATCAAATATGAAAAGGACTTGAAGAGCTACCAGCAGACAGCAGTAAAAGCCAATCTATGGGAAAGTGCACTGCAGCCCATTTATTACGTGATATCCATGTGTGGTGCCGTACTTATCTTTTATTTTGGTGGCAAGAATGTAATGGGTACAGGCAGTGTATTATGGAATGTGGGAATTTTCACCACCTTTTTCTCCTGCTTTACCAAGCTGGCATTTAAATCCTCCAAGGCGGCCAAGTTATTTAATGCAGTGCAAAAAGCCAGGGTATCATGGAAGCGAATTCAACCGATGCTCCAGGAGACAATAGATAATGAGAGAGTAAAATTGGATAAGCCAATAAATCGGCTGCAATTCTCCCAGGTTACCATCTCATATCCAGGACATGCGCCCTTGCTTCGAGATATTACATTTTATGCAAATCCTGGTGAAATAATTGGCATTACCGGTGTTGTAGCCAGCGGAAAGTCGGCCATTGGAAAAGTGCTCATCCAGGAGGCCAAATACACAGGAAAAATACAATTAGGAGAGTATCCAGGCTATGATTTTTCCCAACTTTCTATACCAGAGCAAAGAGAATACATTTCCTATATGGGACATGAACCAGAGCTTATGAGCACCAGTATTCGAGAGAATATCTTATTACAGGAAGATGTAGGGAAAATGTATCATACAGACCTTGCATTATCGGAATGTGTGCAGGCAGTGTGTCTTAATGAGGAAATTGCTGACATGCCAGATGGAATCAATACACTTGTGGGAAATGGCGGTCTTACCCTGTCAGGAGGACAGCAGTCCAGAGTGGCGCTGGCAAGAACCTTGATTCATGGCAGACCAGTGATGGTGCTAGACGATCCGTTTTCAGCAGTGGACAAGAACACGGAGCTTACGATATTACAGAATATAAGACTTCTCAATAAGAACCGGATTACCCTGCTGATTTCCCATCGAATTGCTACCTTTCCATCCCTAGATAAGGTGCTTTTTATTCATGATCATTGTGGTTACTTTGGAACACATGATGAGCTGATGAAGACACAGAAGGAATATCGCGATTTGTTTGAAATGCAGGCCAAAGGCCAGGAGGTGTCTTATGAATAATCATATCCTTGGTATTGTGGCTGCCGTGATTAAAAGGTATAAAATAAGAAGTGTCGGTATGCTGCTTGTGATTACAGGCTCTATTCTTGTAGCACTGATTCCCCCACTGATTTTAGAGAAAATGATAGATATGTTATCAAATGGCAGTGAAATCCTGTTAGGGATTTCCTTTATGTATTTATTCGTATTTACTATTTCCGGGGCATTGCAGTCTTGGCAGAATATCATGATAACGAAAATAGGGCAGTCTATTACCCATGAGATTAGAAGCGTAATGAGCCAAAAGCTGAAACATCTGCCAACACAGTATTTTACCAGTCATGATACAGGAGCAGTTACCTCAAGATTTGTAAATGATGTTGATGCAGTAGATGCTTTATTTACCAATGGAATTATTGGTATGGCAGCAGATACATTTCAAATCATCAGTATCTTTGTTATTATCTTTGTAAAAAGCAAAGGACTTGGAATCCTTATGTGTATGGTATGTCCCATAATATTCTACCTAACCATGATGTTTCAAAAAAGAATGCGGACAGCACAGATTAACAATAGAAAGGCAGTTGCAAAGGTAACCCAGCATGTTCCAGAGACCATTCATAATATTCGTATGATACATAATAATCACGGTGAGGCCTATATGGAACGAAAGTACGATTCTTATATTGAGGCAGGCTATCGGGCTATGAATCAATCAAATTTTTATGATTCTATTTATTCTCCCATTGTAATTACCATCAGCTCTATGGTAATCTCTATAATGATGGTGTGTGCTGCAAATGGAAATCAGATGCAGCAGCTTTTTGGAATCACAGTTGGAAGTGCCGTTGCAATGATTGCTTACGTAGGAAAGGTATTTGAACCTATCGAGAGTCTTGGTATGGAAATTCAAAATATTCAATCAGCGTTGGCTGGGGTAAAAAGAATCAACGATTTCCTTGGGGAAGACGAAATGCAAGAGCTGATGGAAGATAAATCAGAAGCTGATAGTAATTCCTGCATCTCATTTCATCACGTGAAATTTCGCTATCCTGGTGGTTCGGATATTTTTGTAAACCGTAGCTTTTCTATTCAGGCTGGAGAAAATGTTGTGTTTACAGGACGAACAGGCGCTGGAAAATCTACGTTATTTAAGCTTCTTCTTGGATTATATACGCCAGTGGAAGGCAAAATATTTGTGAATCATAAACCGGTGAATGACATTTCCTGCCAGGATAGAAGAAAAATCTTTGGATATGTAGAACAGCATTTTGCAGTAGTGGAAGGAACCGTTGGAGATCAGATTACATTGTTTGACCCTAGAATAGGGAAGGAAGATATTTGGCGGGCTCTCAGACAGTGTGAGCTGTATGATAAAATCAGTCACTTTCCACAGGGGATTGACACTCCAATGTGTGCCTGGGACTTTTCTCAGGGAGAATTACAATTATTATCCATTGCCAGAGCAATCGTCATGGAACCGGAAATTATGCTGTTGGATGAAATAACAGCAAATCTAGACAGCTTAACGGAGCAAAGAATTCTAAATACCATACACGCAATTTCCGATGGCAGAACAGTATTATCCATCTCTCACCGCATGGCTGAGAAGTTGGAGTATACCAGAGTCATTGAAATATAATAGCTTAGGAGGAATACTTATGTATCATGTAGTAACAAGAGAGTCATCCTTAGAGGATATCAAGAAAGCCTTTGACGAATTAAATCATAAAATGAGTGAATTAGAAGCACAGGAGCCAGAGGAAGCTCATACCAGTGCATATGATGCCTGGGAAAAGCAATGTGAGGAGCTGGCAGTTCGTTCGGAGACGCTTATGACTTGGATTGATGAGAAAATGACTGCGGGACTTCAATAAGGCAAGGAAAGGTACAGAATGAATCAGAGCATCGATTGGAACGACAATGAAATCCTATTGTATTTGGGCTATCGTGGCCAAGAGCTGGAGGATGAATTTCTTAGACAGCTTTCTGAATGTAAGAAGCAGATAGAACATGCAATGGAATATAAAGAAGTATATCAGGAATTCTCTTTATCACAGATGAATGTAGAGGGCACCAGCCTTACGCTGTTGGGAGATTCTATTAGTGAGCATTTGAAGGATTGCAGCAAGGTGATTCTTATGGCGGTTACTTTAGGAGCAGGGGTAGAGCAGCTGATGATGCGAACCCAGGTAAGTGATATGTCCCTGGCTTTGATTATGGATGCATGTGCCAGTGCAGCTGTGGAAGCGGTATGCAACAAGCTGCAGCAGAAGCTGGAAGCAGCATATGGAAAGCAAAAGCTGTATTTAACAGATCGCTTTTCTCCCGGATATGGAGACCTGCCTATCTCCCTACAGGGAGAGTTCTGCAGGGTATTAAATACTGCAAGACGCATCGGCTTATCCGTCACAGGAACCAACATTATGGTGCCAAGAAAATCAGTTACTGCAATCATTGGATGTGCTGACACACCAAGAGAACACCGCAAGACAGGCTGCGAGACATGCAATATGTTTCGTTCCTGCAAATTTAGAAAGGAAGGACGACACTGTGGAAAATAATAAATATATAATCTTAGATGGTGCTATGGGAACAAAGCTCCAGGAGCAGGGACTTCCTTTGGGAGAACGTCCGGAAATATATGGAATGGAACACCCGGAAGCAATTACCAGGATTCATCGTGAATATATAGAGGCTGGAAGTGATGTGATTTATGCCAATACCTTTGGAGCAAATCGACATAAGCTGGAGGGAACGGGAGTTTCACCCAGAGAGGCGATTCTTACAAATATAGCTGCAGCAAAACAGGCAGCAGAGGGCACCGGCTGTAAGGTGGCACTGGACGTGGGACCCATTGGGGAATTATTGGAACCGCTGGGAACCTTATCCTTTGAGGACGCTTATGATATTTATAGTGAAATGGTTATGGCAGGAGAAGAGGCTGGGGCTGACCTGGTTATTTTTGAAACCTTTACAGACCTTATGGATATGAAGGCTGCAGTTTTGGCAGCGAAAGAACACAGCAGCCTTTTGGTATGGTGCACCATGAGCTTTGAGAAAAACGGAAGAACCTTCACAGGAACCTCGGTAGCTTCTATGGCGTTAACCCTTACCGGATTAGGGGCAGATGCTATTGGAATTAATTGTTCCTTAGGACCACAGGAAATCTATCCCCTGGCCAAAGAGCTGATGCAGTGGACCACCCTTCCTGTGATAATTAAGCCCAATGCTGGTTTACCCGACCCAGCATCCGGAAAGTATATTATGAGCCCGGGAGCATTTGCCAGAGAAATGGAGATGTTTTCCGCTATGGGTGTGTATGCCTTAGGAGGCTGCTGTGGCTCTACAGAACGCTTTATTGGAAAATTAGCAGAAGCTCGGGACAATGAAGCGGCTATGAAGGATATGAATACCCAAAGAGCAGCCGCTAGTGTAAAGCGAGGCATATGCTCTGCAGGCCAGGTAGTACCTTATGGTGGTGTTCATGTAGTAGGAGAACGCTTAAACCCTACAGGAAAGAAACGTTTCCAGCAGGCACTGAGAGAACATGATATGGATTATATCCTTCAGCGTGCCATTGAGCAGGCGGAGGCAGGAGCCCAGGTCTTAGATATTAATGTAGGTGTTCCAGGCTTAGATGAAGTCAGCCTGATGAGAGATGTGGTGCTTGCTGTTCAAAGCGTAGTATCCTTGCCGCTACAAATTGATTCCTCCAATCCAGAAGCGATTGAAGCTGGTCTGCGAGCTTGCAATGGTCGTGCCATTGTAAACTCTGTGAATGGCAAGTCGGAAACACTTGAGACCATTCTGCCGTTGGTGAAAAAATACGGAGCAGCTGTGATTGGACTTACCATGGATGAGCAGGGAATTCCCAAGAGTGCACAACAGCGTATTGCTATTGCACAGCGGATTGTAGATGCAGCCTTGTCCCATGGCATTTCCAAGGAGGATGTGATTATCGACTGCCTGACCCTTACAGTGTCGGCACAACAGGAACAGGCCAAGGAGACACTACAGGCAGTACGCTACGTGTCGCAGGAAATGGGACTGCATTGTACTCTTGGTGTATCCAATATATCCTTTGGACTACCACAGCGAGGCCATATAACAGAAAATTTCCTGATTCAGGCTATGTATTGTGGGCTGGATTTCCCAATTGTCAATCCAAACCAGAAGCAGATTATGGATGCTGTCTATTCCTTCCAGGTGCTTTCTGGGGAGGATGTGGACAGTGCCGCCTATATTCAGCGTTTTTCTCAGGTCGAGGAAACGATTCAAACATCAACCGCTTTAGAACTTACCATTGAAGAAGCAATCCGAAAGGGGTTAAAAGAGGAAACAGCACGTCTTGCCAGTCAGCTGCTTCTTGAGATGGATGAAATTACCCTGATTAATACCAGGCTGATTCCAGCATTAGATGAAGTGGGACGCTTGTATGAGAAGCAGGTCATCTTCCTGCCTCAATTAATTAATGCGGCAAATGCAGCAGGTCAGGCTTTTGAATTAATTAAGGAGCGAATTGCTTCCCGTGGAGAAAAGAGTGTATCTAAGGGACGGATTGTTATGGCAACCGTTCAGGGGGATATCCATGATATTGGTAAGAATATTGTAAAGGTGATTCTGGAAAATTATGGATACCAGATTATTGATTTAGGTAGAGATGTTCCCGTGGAAAAGGTAGTAGAAACGGTTGTAAAGGAAGATATTAAGCTGGTAGGCTTGTCTGCACTTATGACAACTACCGTAGTATCTATGGCAGATACCATACAAGCGCTTCGTCAAAGTGGTCATGATTGTAAAATCTGGGTGGGAGGAGCCGTGCTTACCCCGGAATATGCAGCTGAGATTGGAGCGGACTATTATGCTGCAGATGCCAGAGAGTCGGTAGAAATCGCAAAGGAGGTATTTCAAGCTTGAAAACGATAAATCGAGATGATTCCACATGGAACGTGCCCCTGTTATTTGACGGAGGAATGGGAACCTATTACTCTGAAATATGTCATAAGGCTGGAAGCGGATGTGAGCTGGCTAATTTGTCCAATCCCCAGCTGATTTCCCAGATTCATAAGGAATATATAGAAAATGGAGCCAAAGCTATTAAGACCAATACCTTTGGGGCAAATCTACATGCTTTTCAGGGAGATGAGGAGCTGTTAGAACAGGTTATTACCGCGGGCTATCAGATTGCATGTGATGCTGCAGGGGATGATGCACTTGTATTTGCTGATATTGGACCAATTGATGAAGTGGATGGGGAAGAACCATTTTCTTCCTATCAAATTATAGTAGATCAGTTTCTAAAATGTAAAGCCCGCTATTTCTTATTTGAAACCAATAGTACCAGTAGGGGACTCCGTGAAACAGCCAGCTACATCCGAAAAAAAAGTGAAGATGCATTTATCCTAGTAAGCTACGCAGCGCTACCTGATGGCTATACCAGAGAGGGTATCCCGGTTCGTGAATTATTGCAGGAGGCAGCTACTTGGAAAGAAATTGATGGAATCGGATTAAACTGCGTCATTGGGGCAAGGCATATGGCAGAGCTGTTGTCTCAACTGACAGTGGATATAAAGGAATTAGGAGATAAGTATCATAAAGTATTTTCGGTGATGCCAAATGCAGGTTATCCCATTGTAATTCATAATCGTACTTATTATGAAGGAGACCCGGTATATTTTGCAGAACAGATGCAGGAAATACAGAAGCTTGGCGTAAAGATTCTAGGCGGCTGCTGTGGAACAAAACCCATTCATATCCGTAAAACGGCGGAGATTTTGGCTACACCAATTCCGGCACAGGTATCTATTACAGCTGCGGGAGTATCCAACGAGAATATCGTAGCAGAATCTGGAACAAACCAGTTCTGGGAGAAGCTCCAGCGTGGAGAAAAGGTGATTGCGGTGGAATTAGATCCTCCTAGAAAAGCGGACCACAGTGGATTTATGGAGGGCGCCAAAAGACTTCAAAATGCAGGAATAGATATTCTTACGATAGCGGATTGCCCTATTGGACGTCCCAGAATGGACAGCAGCCTGTTAGCCTGTAAGGTAACCCGGGAATTGCAGCTTCAGGTAATTCCCCACATGACCTGTAGAGACCGTAATTTGAATGCAACGAAAGCACTGCTTTTAGGCTTATATGCAGAAGGGGTTCGCAACCTGCTGACGGTGACGGGAGATCCTATTCCAACAGCGGAGCGAGACGAGGTGAAAAGCGTATATCAGTTTAACTCCAGAAAAATGTCCCGTTATATTCATACCTTAGGGGAAAGCGAATTACCAACGCCTTTCCAGGTTTTCGGTGCATTGAATCTAAATGCAAGGAATTTTCAGGTGCAGTTAAATATTGCAAAGGACAAAGAAGCAAATGGAATGTGTGGCTTCCTTACCCAACCTGTGTTATCTAAGGAAGGACTAGAGAACCTGATTCTTGCCAGAAAAGAGTTAAAGGGTAAGATTCTAGGTGGAATCATGCCGGTGCTGTCAGAGAAAAATGCCAGATTTATGAACAGCGAAATTAATGGAATTCATGTTGCTCCAGAGATTTGTGATTTATATATTGGGGTGAATCGAGAAGAAGGCGAACAGTTAGCTCTTAAGATTTCCACAGAGATTGCCAGGGAGATTGCACCTTATGTAGATGGCTATTATATTATGACGCCATTTAATCGTGTTGGGTTGATTGAAAATATTATTCATAAAATTTCACAGTAGAGGGTTTATTGAATTATAAAAGCTCCTATCCGTAAAAGGATAGGAGCTTTTTATCTAGATACTATATTTATTTACTGTGGAATTTTTCCAAGAAAGCTTGCAACCATTTCCTCATAGCGAACAGGATCGCTTTCGTAGGATTCGGCATGCTTGGCACCTGGAAAATAAATCAATCCCTTTTGGCAGGTGGTAGCTTCGAACATTTTCTTACTGTTACTGCTGGGAATAAAATCATCATTTTCTCCATGGATAAACAAAACAGGCGTCTGATTATGAGGCAATGCCTGAATGGGGTTTACCTGATAGAAGCTGTAATGATATATGATTCGTAAGAATCCGGAAGCAATATGTACTACCCAGCCGGGAAGATGCATTCGCCACATGGCTTGATAAATTAACAATTCGCTTAGATTAGAAAACCCACAATCAGCAATGCAAAAGGTAAATTCATGAGTTAGCCCCAAGGCCTGAATACTGCTGGCGGCTCCCAGACTTTCTCCATGAAGCCCAATGGATACATCACTGCCAAAGCGAGCCTTAATGGCCTCCTTTATAGCAATAATGTCCTGGCTCTCCAAATATCCCATAGAGCAGTAGGTGCTTTTATTTTCCCCGTGATGTCTTAAATCGTATATGTATACGTTATATCCCAGCTTGTGAAAAATATTGGCGTACTTCACGCTTCCGTAGCGGGTATAGGTGTAGCCATGGGTGATAATGATATATTTCTTACTGTGATTAGGAAGTAAAACACCATGCAATAAATATCCGTCGAAGCTTTCAATGTTCCACAGGATTTTTTCATAGGAATCATAGTCGCCCCAGACCCCTTTGGCCTTCTCTAGTTTCATGGTTTCCTGTAAGGAATACCGTTTGGGACGTATCACATATTCCATTAATGCAAGCCCAAGTAACAGCAGCAATACAATCAAAAAGACAATAATCAAAAAGATTGTAATCAAAATTTTCATATAATAAATCCTCCAAATTTCGTTTCTTTGAAATCTTTATGTTAGTTCTTATTATAAGAAATATATTATAAAAGTCAACGAACGGATGATAAGGGAAGAAGGAGATATATTTGCACATTCCAATAAATTGTGGTAATTTTTCAGGTAAGGAATACAATTTTAGAAAGCTTTTTGTTGGAACGTTTGGATTTATTCATAGAGCAAATAGAAAGAGGGAACATCATGGATATGGACACGAAGGAAAGAAGTGTATCAGGGTTTTTATATGAAAATCCTGAAATGTATTCGCAGGCCCTTAAGGAAGCGAAGGCAGTTGAGTATATAAATGATCAAATTGATATGGAACATCCCCAGATGGTACTTCAGGCATATCAACAGTTAATTCACCAGGAGTTATTTCATACGCAAGTAGGATATGATTTCTTGAAGAAAATGCAGGGGTTTTTATACGCAGTTCCAGAGATTGCCAAGGAAGATATTATGGATATTCCAGTGCAACAGGTAAATGTAACATCCACAAGGAAAGAAACAAAGAAAAAACGTAATGTTTCTAATCACAAAATAGTTGGTGGATTACTTTTTGTATGCATTGTTCTTTTGATTATGGTAATTGCCATGTTTGCCATTACCTTATCTAGTGACAATCCCACCATTCTTAATTATCAGGAGAAAATCGTAGACCAATATGCCACATGGGAGGAATCTTTAGACCAGCGAGAGGAAGAATTGAATCAACGACAGGAAGCCTTAGATGAGAAAGAAGACCAGTTGAAACAGCAAAGCACCCAGGCAAATTCACCGGCAGATACGAATATGCCGGAAAATGAGTAATTCACAAATTATACATATTATATGGTTATGATGGGTTCATCAAGAAAATCAGTTTGAGAGGTAAATACTATGGCTGCACAAAAAATATTAGTAGTAGATGATGAGAGCAGATTGCGTAAATTAGTTCGGGATTTCCTTATTCGAGAAGGCTATGAGGTTTTGGAAGCAGGAGATGGAGAAGAAGCACTGGATTTATACTACAAGACAGATGATATTAATCTGATTATTTTAGATGTTATGATGCCTAAGGTAAATGGCTATGATGTGTGCCGAGAAATACGGGAAAGCTCTAAGCTCCCAATTATTATGCTAACTGCCAAGGGAGAAGAAAGTGATGAACTCCAGGGCTTCGATTGTGGTGCAGATGAATACATTTCCAAACCTTTTAGCCCTAAAATTCTTATGGCGAGAGTGGGGGCTATTTTAAGAAGAACGCAGGAAATGGATGCGGAATCCAAGGTACTTAGTGCAGGGGGAATTGTCTTGGATATTGATGCCCATGTAGTTACGATTGATGGACAGGAAATTGTATTAAGTGTTAAGGAATTTGAGCTGCTGGTTTATTTTGTGACGAATAAAGGAATTGCACTTTCCCGGGAGAAAATTTTAAATAACGTATGGGATTATGATTATTTTGGTGATGCTAGAACCATTGATACCCATGTGAAGAAGCTAAGAAGTAAAATGGGAGCAAAAGGAGATTACATTAAAACCATCTGGGGCATGGGCTACAAGTTTGAAGTAGAGGATGAAGCATGATAAGACGTGGTAACATGAAAAAGAAAATGGGAAATATCAATCGTCAGATTGCAGGGACGATTATTTGTCTTGTGGCCGGCACAATTGCATTGTGCTGGCTTCTTAATACTTGTTTGTTGGAACGGTTTTATATGATTAACAAGCAAAATACCATGGTGGATACCTTTCACATATTAGATAAAGAAGCTGGGGATGGTTCCTTGTACTCACAAGACTTTCAGTTGTCCTTTGAGCAGATGTGTGCCAATGGAAATTTATCAATCCTTATTATATCTTCTGATGGAACCGTAGAATTATCCTCTTCTGGGGAAAATGATGCCATGTTATCCCAGCTGCTATATACTATTTTTGAGCATAACAAGGATCATTCTGTTACCATTAAATCAAAAGAGAACTATGTTTTGGAACTTCAAACAGATCAACGTTTAAATGAAGAATATCTGGTTATGTGGGGAACGTTACAGGATGGAAATATGATTATGATGCGTTCTGCAGTAGAAAGCATCAAGGAAGCTGTTGTGGTATCTAATCGATTTCTTCTGTATGTAGGATTTTTCTCTATTATTGTCAGCTTTATTATTATTGAATTGTATACGAAACGAATTACCAGACCTATCTTACAGCTTACGGAAATCTCTAAAAGAATGACGGAGTTAGATTTTGATGCAAAGTATCATCCTCAGGAGAGACAAAATGAAATTGATGTCCTTGGAGAGCATATGAATGTGTTGTCCGAAAATTTACAGACTACCATTCAGGAGTTGAAGCAGGCAAATAATGAACTTCAACAGGATATTGAGCAGCGTGATAAAAGCGAAATTATGCGAAAAGAATTTCTTTCTAACGTTAGTCATGAACTAAAGACTCCGATTGCGTTGATTCAAGGATATGCGGAAGGTCTTATGGAAGGGGTATCTGATGATGCGGAAAGCCGAAGCTTTTATTGCGAGGTCATTGTAGATGAAGCAAAAAAAATGAATCGCATGGTGAAAGAGCTTCTTGCACTAAACCAGTTAGAATATGGTCAGGATAATATAACCATGGAACGATTCGATTTGACCGCACTGATTCAGGGTGTTATCAATGCTTCCTCTATATTGCTTAAGCAGGAGGAAATTACAATTACTTTTCCATATACCGACAGCTGCTATGTGTGGGCAGATGAATTTTTCACAGAGCAGGTGTTTAGCAATTATCTAAGCAATGCGATTCACTATGCATCGGGGGACAAGCATATAGATGTAAAATATCAGCAGAATGAGCACAGCATTCGCGTCAGCGTCTTTAATACCGGAAAACAAATTGCACCTCAGGATATTTCTCATATATGGGAGAAATTCTACAAGGCAGATAAGGCAAGAACCAGAGAATATGGGGGAAGTGGAATTGGTTTATCTGTTGTTAAAGCAGTTATGGATAGTTTCCATAAAGATTGTGGTGTCATTAATCATGATAATGGGGTAGAATTCTGGTTTGAATTAGATAATGAAGTGTAACTTTTTGTTGAATAAAAGAGACAAGAATGATAACATGAATATAACTGTAGGAACAGGGATTGTTCAAGGAGAGAATATGAGAAATAAGAAGAGAATTCTTTGTGGAATCTTGCTTGTAATCTGTTTTATTTCTACTGGCTGTGGTGAGAAATTAATAACATTATCGGATGATGAATCAGCGGCGATATCCCAATATGCTGCCAAGGTAATCTCCAAATACAATAAGACGCAGGATAACGGTTTATATTGTGTTGCTTCCGAAGATGAACCAGCAGTTACAGAAGAAGAGCCAGATACAGAAGGACAAACAGGGAACCAGGCAGAAGGTGGGACGGATGACAACACGGATGTTGCCAGCGTTTCTTTAGCAGATGCGTTGAAGGTATCTGGAATTCATTTTACCTATCAGGGGTTTGAAGTGCAAACAGAATATCAGGGGACCGATTACTATATGCTGACTCCCAATCAAGGATATTCTTATCTGGTTTTGAATATTCAGGGGACGAATGATACAGATGGGGATATTCCGTTAGACATTTTATCCATAAATCCTGTTTTTCGAGCTACGGTGAATGGGGGAGCGGAAGCATCGGCAGAAATAACCATATTACCCAATGATTTATCAACCTATCAGGGAACGATTGCTTCTAAAAACAGTGTTGATTTTGTCCTTTTGTTCCAGGTGAAATCCGATGTTCTTTCCGCTGTGAATCAGATTACCTTACAGATGAAGACGGATGGGCAGTTCGTATCGATTTCGCTATAAATGTTATTTCTAAATGAAAATATGTAAAGAAAAAACGTAGAGATGTATTAGGAGGAGAAAGATGGATACAAATATATTACTGGAATCAGGAACAAATGAGCTGGAAATACTTGAATTTAAAGTTGCGGATAATTTTTATGGAATTAATGTGGCTAAGATTCGAGAAATATTGTTATATCAGCATGTAACACCCATTCCTAATGCACATCCATGTATTGAAGGAATATTTATGCCGCGAGACACCATGATTTCAGTGATTAACCTTAGGAAATGTCTTGGAATTCAAACAGAAGCGGATACGGATGGTTTATTTATTATTACGAATTTTAATAAATTAAACACAGCTTTTCATGTAGATGAAGTAATGGGAATCCACCGTGTTTCCTGGGAAGAAATTATTAAGCCAGATGCAACCATCAGTACAGAAGATTCTGGAGTTTCCACAGGTGTGGTAAAGCTAGGGGATCGTCTTGTAGTCATTCTTGATTTTGAGAAAATTGTTTCTGATATTAATCCAGAGACAGGACTGAAGGTGTCTGACATGGATAATTATGAAGAGCGGGATCGCAGTCATTCTCCTATTTTAATTGCAGAAGATTCACAGCTTTTAAGTAAATTAATTTGTGAATGCTTGCGGAAAGCAGGTTACACCAATCTTTCGGTACATATGAATGGTCAGGAAGCATGGGACAAGCTGGTAGAATTAAATGATGCGGGAACGGTTCTGTCAGATGTTCACTGTATTATTACAGATATTGAGATGCCACTTATGGATGGACATCGTCTTACCAAACTGGTAAAAGAGAATGAAGTTATGAAAAATATCCCTGTTATCATATTCTCATCTCTAATCAACGAAGAAATACGGAAAAAGGGTGAATTGTTAGGTGCAGATGCGCAATTGACAAAGCCTGAAATCGGAAGTCTTGTTTCAGCTATTGATGATTTGGTTGAAAAATATGAGAGACGAAGATAAGTAATTACGGTTTATCAAGGGGTGTGATATAATCACATCCCTTTTATAAATAGTTAGATGGAGGTATTCTTGTGCCAAAAGAAGAAGATTATTTAGATGGTTTACTTAATTCCATTAACCAGGTAAAAACAGATGTATCAGATGCTGAGCTTAAGGCGCAGCAGGAACGTAAGGCAAAGCTTGAAGAAAGAAATAAGATTCAACCAAAAGATAATTTTATTGAAGCTGCGGGATTAAAGAATTTTAAACCCAAAAAGGTTTCCCGGGACAATTTGCGACAGGCTTTTTCTGAGGAAGATTTTCTGAAGGGATTTGAAGAAGAACTTTCCAATGGCGAAGCAGATGCATTTCTCCAGGCATTTGAGCAGGAGATTGATGATGATGAACAGGAATATCAGAAATTAATTGCTTCTCAGGAGGAAGAAGAACAACCGCAACAGACTTCTTTTATGGAAAATGTGGAAAACATTGTTTCTAGGGCAAAAGCGCAGGTGGAAAATGGGGAAGAACTAGAGTCACTGCCAGATGCTGATTTGGATTTATCGGTGGAACCTGATGAAGTTGCATCTGAGCAAATCATGGAGCAGGAAGACGATGCTGCTTTTATGGAAGATATGGAACCAGGTTCTATAGAGGCTGCACTGGAGGATTTGCCTGATAACGCGGTAGAACTTGAGGATGAGTTTGCTCCCGATGCATTGGATGAAGTACCACTTGTGGATGAAGAATCACCTATAGATGAAGTGCCGCTTATGGATGAAGAAGGGGAAGAAACTGACCTGATGGATTTATTGTCTGGCAATGAGGATCAGGAATTGTTAGATATTGGTGCCCTATTAGAGGCAGATGCTTCTGATATTCCATTGGAGGATGCACAGGAGGAATTTGATTCTCTTGCCAGTGAAAATGGGGAAGGACTTTCGGAATCACAGGTGTCTATTGACGGGGAGGAACCTGAGAAAGATAAGAAATTAAGCTTTAAAGATATTCTGGGGAAATTAAAAAAGATAATCTTCGGTGATGAGGATGAGGAAGATGAAGTTGTTGAAATTAAAGAGCAGCAAATCGAAGACCATACCCAGGAAAATTTAGATATTTTGAAAAACTTTGAAGATGCAGATGCTACCCAACTAGAAGAGAAAAAATCAAAGAAAGAAAAGAAACCCAAGAAAGAGAAAAAACCGAAAGAGAAGAAGCCTAAGAAAGAGAAAAAACCGAAGAAACCAAAAGAACCGGATAATTCTCCTAAGATACCATTAAAATCCATTTTGATATTTGTTATTTTTGCCATTTCTATGATCATCTTAATTATGCTTGGTACTCGTGTTCTGGGATATCAGAGAATTATTGCATCCTCCCAGAAGGTATATGCTACTGGAGATTATGTGTCAGCATATGAACAGATTGCAGGGGAGGACTTAAAGGATAAGGATGCCGATTATGGAAAAAAGGTTCGCCTGTTAGCTGATTTGCAAAGTAAATTTGCTCAGTATGATGCATCTATGAGAATTCAGAAGTACGATATGGCATTGGATTCTCTGGTACTTGGTTATGGCAGATATCAAAAGAACATAGAGGAAGCCAATCAGCTGGGAATCTCTGATGAATATAATACCTTAGGAGACCAACTACTTCAGCAGCTGACGGATCAATTTGGTGTTAGCGGCGATGAAGCTTTAACGATTTTTAATCAGAAAAACAGAGAAGATTATACAAGGGAAATTAATCGTGTGCTTCAACAGCTGGGATTAATGTAAGGAAAAGGAAAAAGAAAAAATGATTGCAATATTAGATTATGATGCTGGCAATATAAAAAGTGTTGAAAAAGCATTAAATTTGTTAGGTGAAGAGACGATTGTTTCAAGAAATTCCAAGGAAATTTTTAAGGCAGATCATGTAATTCTTCCAGGGGTAGGTGCCTTTACCGATGCCATGGAGCATTTAAAACGGTATGAATTAGATAAGGTGATACAGGAAGTGGTTGCACAGCAAATTCCATTTTTGGGTATTTGCTTGGGACTGCAGTTGTTATTTGATGGAAGTGAAGAGGGAAGCGGAACGGAAGGACTACATATTCTTCCAGGAGACATTGTTAGAATTCCCTCAGAACCAGGAATTAAGATTCCCCACATTGGATGGAATTCTCTGGAGCTGACCAATCAAGGGAGACTCTTTCAAGGAATATCGGATCAGTCCTATGTGTATTTCGTGCATTCCTATTATTTGAAGGCAAAACAGGAAGCCATGGTAAAAGCCAGTTGCGAATATGGTTCCACCCATATTCATGCATCCGTGGAAGAAAATAATATTTTCGCCTGTCAGTTTCATCCGGAAAAGAGTAGTGCGGTTGGCTTGACAATTTTGAAAAATTTTGCTGGAATATAAGGAGAGCGGATATGTTTACCAAAAGAATCATTCCTTGTCTTGATGTGAAGGATGGAAGAGTTGTAAAAGGTGTTAACTTTGTTGATCTAAAGGATGCTGGAGATCCGGTAGAGATTGCAGCCGCCTATGATAAAGCAGGTGCAGATGAAGTGGTTTTTCTAGATATTACGGCATCTAGTGACCATCGAAATACAGTAGTGGATATGGTTCGTGCGGTGGCAGAAAATGTCTTTATTCCATTTACAGTAGGCGGTGGTATTCGCAGTGTTGAGGATTTTAGAGTGCTTTTAAGAGAGGGCGCCGATAAGATTTCCATTAATTCCTCTGCGATTAATAATCCCCAGTTAATCCACGAGGCTTCAGAGAAGTTTGGAAGCCAGTGTGTGGTGGTGGCTATTGATGCAAAAAAAAGAGCGGATCAAAGTGGCTGGAATGTATATAAGAACGGCGGACGCATTGACGTAGGACTTGACGCAATCGCATGGGCAATGGAGGCGGAGCGTCTAGGAGCTGGAGAAATACTATTAACCAGCATGGATTGTGATGGAACGAAGGCAGGTTATGATATTGCACTTACCAGAGAAATCGCCAGTCATGTATCCATTCCGGTGATTGCATCTGGTGGTGCAGGAAATATGGAACATTTCTATGAAGCACTGACGGAGGGAAAAGCGGATGCAGCTTTGGCAGCTTCGTTATTCCACTATAAAGAACTGGAAATAAAAGAAGTAAAGGAATATTTAAGAGAAAAAGGAGTACCTGTGAGACTATAGGTGATACATGCATAGAAAGCATTGCAAGGAGGAGAAACATGCCGGGGATTAGTAATGACTGGCTTTTGCCACTACAGGATGAATTTAAGAAACCGTATTATAAACAATTATTTCAAACCGTAAACCAGGAATACGCCAGGCACCAGGTGTTTCCGCCTGCTGACGATATTTTTAATGCATTTCATTTGACACCCCTTGAAAAGGTGAAAGTAGTAATTATAGGACAGGACCCTTATCATAATGTGAATCAGGCCCATGGATTATGCTTCTCTGTGCAGCCATCCGTGGAAATCCCTCCATCATTGGTTAATATTTATAAGGAATTGCATGACGACCTGGGGTGTGAAATCCCCAACAATGGTTATCTTGTGAAATGGGCTACCCAGGGGGTTCTTATGTTGAACACTGTGCTTACAGTTCGTGCGCATCAGGCAAATTCCCATCAAAATATTGGTTGGGAACAGTTTACGGATGCAGTGATTCAAATCTTGGATCAGCAGGATCGTCCAATTGTATTTCTTCTATGGGGCAGACCGGCACAAATGAAGAAAAGCATGCTTCACAATGAAAACCATTTGATTTTGGAAGCGCCACACCCATCTCCATTGTCTGCGTATCGTGGCTTCTTTGGATGTAGACATTTTAGCAAAACAAATGATTTCTTAATTAGCAAAGGGATTGAACCCATTGACTGGCAGATTGAAAATGTATAATACAAAAAATATAAGTGCATAGGAAGTACTTATGATTTTAAGTTATTTGACGATATATGTAATAGAGGCTATAATATAAATATATTATGTAGCATGCAATGAGGTTCCACATGGATGTGGTTGATTTTCAAAGGAGTGATGAATATGTCATTAACAGCAGCTTCGTTAGATTCTAGTTCTCTTAGTACTTTGTTTTCAGGAATGAGCGCTTCAAGTGGTTCAAAAGGAGCTTCTTCCAATTCCATAATTGCTGATTATTACAGCATTCAGAATGGTTCTTATTATAAGATGATGAAGGCTTATTATAATAAGGTTGACACATCGGATCAAAGCAGCAGCTCCTCTCAAAAAGGAGATAGCGTTACTGCACTGAATAAATTGCAGACCAGTGCTACCAGTTTGAAAAAAACAGCAGATGCTCTTTTGACAAAGGGAAGTGATTCGGTCTTTAACAAGGTTACTTCAACAGATGAAAACGGAAAGACTACAACAGGATACGATACCGATAAAATTTACAAGGCAGTCAATTCTTTTATTGATGATTATAATGCAATGATTACAGCAGGCAAGAAAACTTCTACCACAGGAGTGCTTACCTCGGTGTCTGGAATGACAGGAAGTACTGCACAAAATTCTATTCTTCTGGGCAAGTTGGGAATTACGGTTGGTATGGATAATAAGCTGTCCATTGATGAGACTGCATTTAAAAAAGCAGATATGTCTATCGCACAATCTGTTTTTCAATCAGCTGGAGGATACGCATACCAAATTAGTGCCAAGGCTTCCATGGCAAATTATTATGCAGGTAATGAATTCTCCACTGCAAACAGCTACACTAGTGTAGGGAAATATACCTTGAGCAATGCGGGGAATGCCTATAATAACTTTATCTAATAATTATTTAGAGGGAACAGAAATGTTTCCTCTTTTTTTGTTGCTATGTTTATAAGTAAAACATTATAAAACATGATATTTATAAACCCAACTAATAAGTTCCATAAGGAAAAGTATATAGATAAAATAGCAAAAGTGAGATATAATGTACTAGATAAATTGTACGTAGGCAATGCTTCTGCAGGAGGCATTACAAGAAGGAGGATATTATGTTATCAATGGAAAAAGAGTTACAGGGCAATTCCTATCCAGGAAGAGGTATTGTGATCGGTAAGACTCCAGATGGTAAGAAAGCGGTATGTGCTTATTTTATTATGGGAAGAAGCGAAAACAGCAGAAACCGTGTGTTTGTAGAAGATGGAGAAGGCATCCGTACACAGGCATTTGATCCTTCTAAATTAAGTGACCCTAGTTTGATTATATATGCACCGGTAAGAGTTCTGGGAAATAAGACGATTGTTACCAATGGTGATCAGACAGATACTATATATGAATTAATGGACAAGCAGATGACGTTCGAACAGTCTCTTCGTACCAGAGAATTTGAGCCGGATGGACCGAACTACACACCTAGAATTTCAGGCATTATGCATTTAGAAGACGGTAAGTTTAATTATGCAATGTCTATTTTAAAAAGCAATAACGGTAATCCAGATGCCTGCAATCGTTATACCTTTGCTTATGAGAATCCGGTAGCAGGGGAAGGACATTTTATCCACACCTATATGCAGGATGGCAATCCACTTCCAAGCTTCCAGGGTGAGCCTAAGCTGGTGGAAATGGATAATGATATGGAAGCATTTACCAATATGCTGTGGAACAGCTTAAATGAAGATAATAAGGTGTCATTGTTTGTACGTTATATTGATATTGCTACCGGAGCAGTAAGCTCTAACATTGTAAATAAAAACAAATAATAAGCGAGGTGTACATAATGAAGGAATTAGAATTAAAATATGGATGTAACCCAAATCAGAAGCCATCTAGAATTTATATGGAAGAGGGCGAGCTTCCCATTAAGGTATTATGTGGAAAGCCAGGATATATTAACTTCCTGGATGCATTCAATGGCTGGCAGCTGGTAAGTGAGTTAAAGCGTGCAACAGGACTTCCTGCAGCAGCCTCCTTTAAGCATGTATCTCCAGCAGGTGCAGCGGTAGGTCTGCCAATGTCTGATGTTGAGAAGCACATTTATTGGGTAGATGATATGGACGTAGAATGCACTCCATTGGCAAATGCATATGCCAGAGCCAGAGGTGCAGACCGTATGTCCAGCTTTGGCGATTTTATTTCTCTTTCTGATGTATGTGACGAAGCTACTGCATTGATTATTAAAAGAGAGGTGTCCGATGGTGTCATTGCTCCAGGATATGAACCAAAAGCTCTGGAAATTCTTCAGGCTAAGAAAAAGGGGAATTACAACGTGATTGAAATTGACCCTAATTATGTTCCAAAGCCTATTGAAAGAAAAGAAGTATTTGGAATCACCTTTGAGCAGGGAAGAAATGAATTAAAGATTGATCAGGATTTCTTCAATCATATTGTTACAGAGAACAAAGAGCTTCCAGATTTAGCTAAGATTGATTTGGCAATTGCAATGATTACCTTAAAATATACTCAGTCCAATTCTGTATGCTATGCCAAAGATGGTCAGGCCATTGGTATTGGAGCTGGTCAGCAGTCTAGAATCCACTGTACCAGACTTGCAGGAAGCAAGGCTGATAACTGGTTCCTTCGTCAGTCACCCCAGGTGCTTGGACTTCAGTTCGTTGATAATATTAGAAGAGCAGATCGTGACAATGCCATTGATTTATATATTGGAGAGGAATATATGGATGTGTTGGCAGATGGTGCATGGGAGAATATCTTCAAAGTAAAACCACATGTATTTACAAGGGAAGAGAAGCGTGCATGGCTGGAACAAATGGATCATGTGGCACTTGGTTCGGATGCGTTCTTCCCATTTGGTGATAATATTGAACGTGCTCATAAGAGTGGAGTTAGTTATGTTGCCCAGCCAGGTGGCTCTATTCGAGATGATCATGTAATTGATACTTGTAATAAGTATGGGATTGTGATGGCGTTTACGGGAATCCGGTTGTTCCATCACTAGAAAAGGTTGGTAGACTACGCCCCCCGCGGTATCGTCGGAACGTACACGTACCCCTTGGTAAGAAAATTCGCTCTCGCTCTGGTTAAAACGTAGCAGTACTAACTTCGTGGCGGCTGATGCCTCCACTCAGTAAGTGCTGACGTTTTAAACAGATTTTCTTGCTCAAGGGGTACGTGTACGTTCCGGCGATACCGCGGAGGTCTTACGTTACCGTCTGTTTTTAGGTGATGGGGTGGCGTGCTTTGTAAATGCCATGCTATATTTTACGCGTTGTGGGCTGTTTTAGATGCTGGGAGTGGGGGATATATTCCCTAGGGTGAATTGGCGGGTGTATTCGGTGGGGTAGGGCTTGTGGTTACGGTTGGTTAGGATGATGTTTCGGATGTTGCTGGCATGGATGTCTTTTTCAAATAGCTGCAAGGCTTTGGGGGGCAGGACATTTTTGGCTGTTTTAGGCTGGAGGATGATAGGGGTGTTGGCCTCTTTTTTCATGGTGTTAAGAAGCTGGCTTCCGTTTTCAGTGAAACCTAGAATGCGTAGGTAGGGAGCATGGCTTTCTGGTGATTTATATAATTCATCGGTGATGTCTAGGAGGATGTGGCATAGGACTCTGGAGATTCTGGAGTAGGCCATATCCTTTGTTTTTATCAGTTGACAGAATTGTTCTACGGTTTCGTATTGATTTCGGTAATTCAGGATGCGATTGGATAATTGGGGTGTGCAGTCCTGATAGTGGCTGTAGTCATTGTGAGCTAGCAGCTGATGATGCAGCAGGATGGAGCAGTCGTTGGTGAAGATACACTCATCCTGTGCATATGCAGCATTTAAAATGCCTCTGGCCGAGGTGGGGATTCCGCTTTCTAGGAGTTCATGATGCAGAATGTCCTGGCTGGTGGAGGTGGATAGAATGTTTCGTATCCCTGTGGCAGACAGGTTGTTTTCATGGGGGATGGCTTCACTGTCATGGTAGGAAGCACCCTGACGCTTTAGGCACACTGGGGTTATGGCATAGTGATTTTTCATGATGGCTTTCACATATTCTACTCCGAGAATATTATTAGGCTGGTTCATGAAAGCTTCCGGCACATCATCAGACAGTGCTTTGGCTCTTGCCTGGGCATAGGACAAGCCTTGGGTTAAGTTCTTCTGCAATGTATGCTTAAATGCAGCGGGCTCTTCTAAGAGAATCTGGGCAGCCTTCTTATAATAGGTTAAATCATCCCATTCTCCGCCGAACAGCAGGGTGTCTACTACATTTGTAGCAGCAAGAAGACTGACAGCGGCGGCAGCAAACAGTTCCGCACTGGCAGTAGAATAAACCACCGGCAGTTCTATTATCATATCAGCACCATTTAACAGGGCACATTGACTTCTTAAATATTTGTCTATGATAGCCGGGGTGCCTCGTTGCAGGAAGCTTCCACTCATAACCACAATGATCTGGTCGGCATGAAGAACCTCTCTGGCATAACGCAGCTGATAGGCGTGTCCGTTATGAAATGGATTATATTCTGCAATGATTCCCACTGTTTTCATGGTTTCCTCCAATAAGATTGTTTTTTTTATGATACCATGTAGCGAATCAGCTTTCAATTTATTGTTTGCCCTTGAAGAGAAAAATATTTGAGAGTATAATAATTTATATTGCGGAATACTATGACTTGTACTCATTTTATTCAACAAAAGCAGAAAGGAAAAATAAGAATATGAATATTTTGGTAATTAATTGTGGAAGCTCATCTTTGAAATATCAGGTGATTGATTCTGAGACAGAGCAGGTAAGAGCAAAGGGGCTATGCGAGAGAATAGGTATCGATGGTCGTCTTGTATATCAGCCGGAAGGCGGAGAAAAAGAGATTACAGAGGCAGCAATGCCTACACATAAAGAGGCAGTGAAGCTGGTATTAGATGCACTGTGCAACGATAAGACAGGTGTGTTATCAAGTCTTGCTGAAATCGATGCCATTGGTCATCGTCTGGTACATGGTGGAGAAGAATTTGCAGCGTCTACCATTGTTACAGATGAGGTTGTTGCAGCGGTAGATAGATGCAGCGATTTGGCACCCCTTCACAATCCAGCTAATATTATTGGAATCAATGCATGTAAGGAATTAATGCCGGAAGTACCAATGGTTGGTGTATTTGATACTGCATTCCATCAGACTATGCCGGAGAAGGCATATATGTATGGTATTCCATATGAATATTATGAGAAATATAAGGTTCGTAAATATGGTTTCCACGGAACCAGCCACAGCTTCGTATCTAAGAGAGTAGCAGAGATCGATGGAGCTGATTACAATAACACCAAGACCATCGTATGTCATCTTGGAAATGGAGCAAGCATCTGTGCAGTATTAAATGGAAAGTCTGTTGATACCTCTATGGGATTATCTCCATTGGAAGGCTTAATCATGGGAACTCGTTCCGGAGATGTTGATCCTTCTGTTTTGGAATTTATCGCTAACAAGGAAGGAATGGACATTACAGGGGTTATGAATGTGTTAAATAAGAAGTCCGGTGTAGAAGGAATCTCTGGCGTATCCTCAGATTTCCGTGACCTAGAGGCTGCTGCAAAGGATGGAAATAAGAGAGCACAGTTAGCAGAGAGTATGTTTGCTTATCGCGTTGCGAAATACATCGGAAGCTATATTGCAGCTATGAACGGTGTTGATATTATTGCATTTACCGCAGGTCTTGGAGAAAATAATGGTGCCATCCGTAAAGAAATCTGTAATTACTTAGGATTTATGGGAGTTACCATTGATGATGAGGCCAATGCAATCAGAGGAGAGGAAACTCGTATTTCTGCAGCTGATTCCAAGGTTAAGGTATATGTAATTCCTACCAACGAAGAGCTTGCCATCGCAAGAGAGACTGCAGCCCTTGTAAAATAAAAAACTGTTGACAACCACCCGTGGTCTATGTATAATGGATTGAGTGTGGATAGGAGAATAAGATGAAATTAGATATAACCGATGTGATTTCTACACAGGATAAGACGAAGAGCCTTACCGCAGAAATCGATATGGTGTCCTTTGATTCCAAGTTAGGATCCTTCCCAATCATAGAGAAAAAGCCATTCGATATATGTCTGACGAATGAAGATGATAAGAAATTAATCATTACAGGCGAAACGGAGTTTAAGATTGTTATTCCATGTGATCGTTGTTTAGAATCTGTGGAGATGCCTTTTGAAGTGTCTATTGACGAAGAACTGTCTCTTGTAGATGGTCAAGTAGTGAAGGACGAGGATGAAGAGGCGATTACTTTCTTAGAGGAAGCCAAGCTTGATGTAGACAGACTGATTTATGACGAAATCTTGGTTAACTGGCCCGCAAAAGTTTTGTGTAAGAGAGACTGCAAGGGCATATGTCCAAAATGTGGTCAGAATCTTAACCAACAAGACTGTGGATGTGACCGAACTGTGTTAGATCCAAGAATGGCAAAATTCCAAGATATCTTTAAAGAATTTAAGGAGGTGTAACGTATGTCAATTTGTCCAAAAAATAAATCTTCTAAGGGAAGAAGAGATAAGAGAAGAGCGAACTGGAAAATGTCTGCTCCAACTTTAGTAAAATGCAGCAAATGTGGAGAGTTAATGGTACCACATAGAGTATGCAAGAACTGCGGTTCTTATAACAAAAAAGAAATCATTGCTCAGGATTAATTCTGACAAAATCAAAGCTTTCGGGAGTTTTCCCCGGAAGCTTTTTTTACATTCTTATAGTTGATTTTACAACTGATATATAGTATATTTCAATAAGGTGCATTTTGCACAGGAAGTCAGTTTTGTATAAAACCTGACATTTGGCATTCGTCTATTTTATAGGTTTCATTTGTAGGCTTATGTCTAAACCAGGAGGAAAATAACATGAAGGAAATGACCAGAGTTGCAGTTGACGCCATGGGTGGCGACAATGCACCGAAGGAAATTGTATTGGGTGCCATTGAAGCGGTGAAACGCCAGGATGATATTCAGGTCCTGTTAGTTGGACAGGAAGCTTTGATTCAAAAGGAATTAGACCAGTATACCTATCCGAAGGAACAGATTAAGATTGTAAATGCTACAGAAGTCATTGAAACAGCAGAGCCTCCAGTAAATGCCATTCGTAAGAAGAAGGATTCGTCCATTGTAGTTGCACTGAAGCTTGTGAAGAATCAGGAAGCAGATGCTTTCGTTTCTGCCGGAAGCTCCGGAGCCATTCTGGTAGGTGGACAGGTTATCATTGGTAAAATCAAAGGGGTAGAACGAGCGCCATTAGCACCATTAATTCCAACAGAGCATGGGGTGTCCCTGTTAATTGACTGCGGTGCTAATGTAGATGCCAGAGCTTCTCACCTGGTTCAGTTTGCCAAGATGGGTTCTCTGTACATGGAGCATGTGGTTGGAATCAGTAATCCAAGAGTCGCAATCGTTAATATTGGGGCGGAGGAAGATAAGGGAAATGCACTGGTGAAGGAAACCTTTCCATTATTGAAGGAATGTGAGGATATTAACTTCATTGGAAGTATTGAAGCCAGAGAAATACCTCATGGCATGGCAGATGTTATTGTATGTGAAGCATTTGTGGGAAATGTAATTCTGAAATTATATGAAGGATTAAGCTCCACCTTGATTCATGTAATTAAGCAGGGGCTTCTTAGCACGTTAAAGAGCAAGATTGGTGCGGCACTTGCATTGCCTGCCTTGAAGAAGACCTTAAAAGCCTTTGACGCAACACAATATGGAGGTGCTCCATTGCTTGGCTTGAAAGGATTGGTTGTTAAGACTCATGGAAGTGCAACCAGTATAGAAGTTTGCAATTCCATTATTCAATGTGTTACTTTTAAAGAAGAACGCATCAATGAGAAAATACAAGAGAATATATCAAATGTACAGGAAGATGTAAATTAGAAAGGAGTTTTATTATTATGGAATTTGAAATGTTAAGAAATGTTATTGCTGAGGTTTTAGGCGTAGATGCTAATGAAATTACCATGGACACTACCTTTGAGGATGATCTTGGGGCAGATTCCTTAGATGTATTCCAGATTATTATGGGCGTAGAGGAAGAACTGAAAATTGAAGTGGATACAGACAAAGCAGATGGTATTGTAACCGTTGGAGATGCTGTTCGTTTAATTAAAGAAACCGTTGGGGAATAAGGATAGATTTGTATCAGCTCTTGTGAGAAGGCTCCTTTCGGGGAGCTTTTCTTGTCATGAGAGTGCCAACGTGTGAAAGAAGGTAGTATGAGAGAAATAGATGAATTTCAAAAAATAATTGGGTATGAATTTAAAGACGAAAGCTTATTGGTTCAGGCACTGACCCACAGTTCCTATGCAAATGAGAAACACATGAAGAAATTATCGGATAATGAACGTCTGGAGTTTTTAGGCGATGCAGTATTAGAAATTATCTCCAGTGAGTTTTTGTATTTAAATTATAAGAAGCTTCCAGAGGGGGATTTAACTCGACTTCGTGCCAGTATTGTATGTGAACCTACATTGGCCTACTGTACCAAGCCATTAGATCTTGGAAAATATGTACGGTTAGGAAAAGGAGAAGATCTTACCGGGGGACGACAGAGAAAATCCATCTTATCGGATGCGCTTGAGGCTGTTATTGGAGCAATTTATTTAGATGGCGGATTAGAGCATGCCAGAGAATTTATCCTGAAATTTATTATGACAGACATTGAGCATAAGCAGCTGTTTTATGACAGTAAGACCATCCTGCAGGAGGTGGTGCAGTCTAAGTACCAAGAGGGGCTGACCTATGACCTTTTGAAGGAAGAGGGACCAGACCATGCTAAGCACTTTACAGTAGAGGCAAGAATTGGCTCTCGGGTGGTTGGTGTAGGAGAAGGAAATACCAAGAAGGCAGCGGAACAGGAAGCTGCTTATCATGGATTGCTTTTGCTAAGAGCTGAGACACCCCAGAAATAAAGCAGGTTCTACTTTATAATAATAAGGATGATTGAGGAAACATATGTATCTTAAAAGTATAGAAATGCATGGATTTAAATCCTTTGCAAATAAAATTGTATTTGAATTTCATAATGGAATTACAGGTATTGTAGGACCAAATGGAAGTGGTAAGAGTAACGTTAGTGATGCGGTTCGCTGGGTGTTAGGAGAGCAAAGTGCCAAGCAGCTTCGTGGTGCCAGTATGCAGGACGTTATTTTTGCAGGAACGGAAAATCGCAAGCCCTTAAGCTATGCTTATGTGGCAATTACCATGGATAATTCAGACCATCTTCTTCCCGTAGATTATGAAGAGGTAACCATTGCTCGTCGGGTTTATCGTTCCGGAGAAAGTGAATATCTGTTAAATGGTATTCCCTGTCGTCTGAAGGATGTAAATGAACTGTTCTATGATACCGGTATTGGCAAGGAAGGCTATTCCATTATTGGACAGGGACAGATTGAAAAAATCTTAAACGGTAAACCGGAAGAGCGAAGAGAACTGTTTGATGAAGCGGTTGGAATTGTAAAATATAAAAGACGTAAGATTGCTGCCTGCAAGAAGCTGGAAAACGAACGGGATAATCTGGTTCGTGTCAATGATATTTTGTCAGAATTGGAACGACAGGTCGGACCATTGGAGCGTCAGGCAGAAAATGCCCGTTTGTATTTAAAGAAAAAAGAAGAATTAAAAACCTTAGATGTGAACACCTTTCTTGTGGAAGTGGAGCATTTAAATGAACATTTAAAGGAAGTAGAGAAAAACTACAATATTGCAAATAGGCAGTATGAGGAAACCACCAAAGAGCAGGAGCAAATCAAAGAACAGTATGCGGCATTGGAAGAGGAAATGTCCATATTAGATGAGAAAATTAATCAGATTCGAGATGACCAGGGAAACACCACACTGATGAAGGGACGCCTGGAGAATCAGATTAATCTGTTAAATGAACAAATTCATTCTGCTCAGGTTGCAGACGAAAGCTTATTTACCAGAAAGACCGCATTAGAGGCTGAGAAGGAACAGCGTCTGGCAGAGAAGGCTGCCTGTGATAAGGAAAAGGACGAGCTAGAAGCACTGCTAGAGGAAGTGGAAGGACGTCTGAAAAATGTTAAGGATTATTACGATAATCTACAGGCGGAAATCAAACAGTGCAATGAAGGCATTGAGCGGGATAAGAACCAGTTAATGGAGCTGTTAAATAATAAGGCGAATATTAAATCCAAAGAACAGCGTTACAAGACCATGTTAGAGCAGATTAATATTCGAAAAGCCCAGTTGACCCAACGACTCCTGCAGCGAAAAACAGAAGAAAATACCTTACATCTAGAGCTGACAAAGTGCCAGCTTGCTTTTGATACCGCATCTCAGCAGATGGAAGAGCTGCAGAAGAAAGAAAAGGAATTCTCTGTAAAATATGTGGAATGGAAGAACAAAGGCAGAGAGGCAGAGGAACAGTTAAAAACTGCCACCGGGGAATATCAGCGTCAGAAATCACGTCTGGAATCCTTAAAGAATATAGCAGAGCGATATGATGGATATGGCAACAGTATTCGTAAGGTAATGGAGAAGAAGGATACGAATCCTGGAATTCTTGGTGTAGTATCTGATTTGATTCATGTGGAGAAAAAATATGAAATAGCCATTGAGACAGCTTTAGGTGGCAATATTCAAAATATTGTTACCAAGGATGAAACAATTGCTAAGGAAATGATTCGCTTCCTTAAAGAAAATCGCCTGGGACGAGCTACCTTTCTTCCATTAACCAGTGTGGATGGACGAGGCAACTTTAAGAATCAGGATGCATTAAAGGAACCAGGCGTATTAGGACTTGCCAGTGAGCTTGTTACCTGTGATGAGAAATATGCCGGAGTATCAGCATATCTGTTAGGCAGAGTGATTGTAACAGAAAATATAGATGCAGCTATTAAGCTTGCTAAGAAGAATCACTACAGCCTTCATATTGTTACGTTGGAAGGGGAATACTTAAGCCCAGGAGGCTCCATGACAGGAGGTTCCTTTAGAAACAATAGTAATCTGTTAGGAAGAAATCGTGAAATTAACGATTTAAATAAGAAGATTGCTGTATTAATGGAGCAAATTAAGGAAACCGAACAACGGCTTTCCGATATTGAAACGGCACAATCCTTATTAGAAGAGGATCGCAAAGAAAATCAGGAACAGCTTCAGAAGGCTGCATTAGAGAAAAATACGGCACAGATGAATTTAGACCGTGCCACAGAGCAGAAGACGGAAAGTGAAAATGCTTTCTCCAGCTTAAATGTGGAAAGCGAAGACATGGAACGTCAGCTGGCAGAAATCAATCAGGAAAAAGCAAAAAATGCCCAGGAAATGGAAGCTTCTATTCTTCGAGAAGAAGAGCTGCAAAAGGAGAGCCAGGCATTTATGGCTACCTTGGATGAGAAGACCTATATGGAAAGCTCTGCTTCTAGAAATGTATCAGAGGCACAGATTGAAGAAGCCAATGCCAGACAGAAGGTTACCTTTGTATTAGAGAATCGAAATCGTATCATTGCAGAGATTGAGAAAACTCAGCAGGCTATTGAACAGCTGGTATCAGAAGCTGCCAATGCCAAGGAAGATGCCAAGAAGAAACAGCACGACATTGAAGAAATTAAGAAAACCATTATTGCCAGTGATGATACCTATGCTGCCTTAGAACAATCCTTAAAGGATGCTATTGCAGCAAAGGATGAAAAGAATGCACAATATAAGGGCTTCTTCTCCAAGCGGGAGGAAGTGGCAAATCGGTTAAGTGCTCTGGATAAGGAAATCTTCCGATTGAATACCCAACGGGAAAAGGGAGAGGAAGCCATTGAATTCCAGACCAATTATATGTGGGAAGAATATGAGCTTACCTTCCATGCTGCGATGGAATTACGAAATGAAGAATATACAGATTTGTCTGAAATGAAGCGACAGGTATCTTCTATTAAAGATGAGATTCGCCGCATGGGCAATGTAAATGTAAATGCTATTGAGGAATATAAGGAAGTATCTGAGAGATACGGCTTCTTAAAGGGACAGCATGATGATTTAATAGAAGCAGAACAGACCTTAATGGGTATTATAGAGGAATTAGATACAGGAATGAGAGAACAATTCACCAAAGGATTTGGAGAAATCCAGCGTGAATTTGACAAGGCATTCAAGGAACTGTTTGGTGGAGGAAAGGGTACCTTAGAGCTGGTAGAAGGAGAGGATATCCTGGAGTGTGGTATTCGAATAATCGCTCAGCCGCCAGGCAAGAAGCTGCAAAATATGATGCAGCTGTCCGGTGGAGAAAAATCCCTTACAGCTATTGCTTTATTATTTGCCATTCAGAATTTGAAGCCATCACCGTTTTGTCTCTTAGATGAGATTGAAGCTGCCCTGGATGATTCTAATGTAGGAAGATTTGCCAATTATTTACATAAACTTACCAAGAATACACAGTTTATTATTATTACCCATCGTCGTGGTACCATGAATGCAGCAGACCGCCTTTATGGAATTACCATGCAGGAAAAGGGAGTTTCTACTCTGGTATCTGTTAATTTAATTGAAAATGATTTAGATAAATAAGAAAGTGTAAGGAATAGTGTATGGAAGAGATAAATGAGAAACCAGGATTCTTTAAACGATTATTTCAGGGATTAAGCAAAACCAGAGATAATCTGGTGAAAAACATGGATTATGTATTCCGTGGTTTTACCAATATTGATGAGGACTTCTATGAGGAAATCGAGGAGATTTTGATTATGGGAGACCTGGGGGTTCATACTACCCAAAATATCTTGGAAGACCTTAAGAATAAGGTGAAGGAACAGAAAATCAAAGAGCCCATAGAATGTAAGCAGCTGTTAATTGACAGTATTAAGGAACAGATGGATATTGGAGATGCGGCCTATCAGTTTGAAGCCTGCAAGTCTGTGGTTATGGTAGTGGGAGTAAATGGGGTAGGTAAGACCACCACTATTGGTAAGCTGGCTTCTAAGCTGAGAGCTGAGAATAAGAAGGTGTTAATTGCCGCCGCAGATACCTTCCGTGCTGCCGCCGGTGAACAGCTAAAGGAATGGGCGAACCGTTCTCAGGTGGATATGATTGGTGGACAAGAAGGCAGTGACCCGGCAGCGGTAGTATTTGATGCTGTCCAGGCTGCCAAAGCAAGAAATATTGATGTCCTTTTGATTGATACTGCAGGGCGACTTCATAATAAGAAGAATCTTATGGAAGAGCTGCGGAAAATGAACCGCATTATTGATAAGGAATATCCCGATGCTTTTCGTGAGACCCTGGTGGTGTTAGATGGAACCACGGGACAAAATGCTTTGGCACAGGCCAAGGAATTTTCTGAAGTAACAGACATTACCGGAATTGTGCTTACCAAGCTAGATGGTACCGCCAAGGGCGGAATTGCCGTGGCAATTCAAGCTGAGATGGGAATTCCTGTAAAATATATTGGCGTTGGTGAGACGGTAGATGATTTAGAAAAATTTGATTCTCAGCAATTTGTGGATGCACTGTTTTCAGTGGAAGAAGAGTAAAGTAAATGTAAATACTGGTTGTAATCAGGAAAAAGAAGGAATAGAATATTTACATGACCAAAATTGGCCGGGAAGGAAAAAGAAAAGATGCTAACATTAGACAAGTTTGAAGAAGCAAGCAAGGTAGTAAGTAAGGTAACATTAGAAACAAAATTAATCTACAGTGATTTCCTAAGTGATAAGACAGGAAATCAGGTATATTTAAAACCGGAAAATATGCAGTTTACAGGAGCATATAAGGTACGTGGTGCTTATTATAAGATTAGCACCCTGACACCGGAAGAGAGAGAAAAAGGATTGATTACTGCATCTGCAGGAAATCATGCCCAGGGTGTAGCCTATGCAGCCAAGTGTTTTGGCGTAAAAGCAACGATTGTTATGCCAACAACCACACCATTAATCAAAGTAAATCGTACCAAGAGCTATGGAGCAGAGGTTGTATTATACGGAGATGTATATGATGAGGCATGTGCTAAGGCTTATGAATTAGCAGATGAGCATGGATATACCTTTATTCATCCCTTTGATGATTTAGCAGTAGCTACCGGACAGGGAACCATTGCAATGGAAATATTCAAGGAGCTTCCCTTAGTAGAGTACATATTAGTTCCTATTGGCGGTGGCGGACTGGCAACAGGTGTCTCTACTTTAGCTAAGCTGTTAAATCCTAAGATTAAGGTTATTGGAGTAGAACCAGCAGGTGCCAACTGTATGCAGGCATCTTTGAAAAATAAGAAGGTGACAACACTTCCCACGGTAAATACCATTGCAGATGGTACCGCAGTAAAAACTCCCGGAGAGAAAATCTTCCCATATATTCAAAAGAATCTGGATGATATTATTACTGTTGAGGATAATGAATTAATTGTATCCTTCCTGGATATGGTGGAGAATCACAAGATGGTAGTAGAGAACTCCGGACTTCTTACCGTTGCAGCATTGAATCAGTTAAATGTAAAGGGCAAACGTGTAGTGTCCATTCTCAGCGGCGGAAATATGGATGTCATTACCATGTCTTCTGTAGTACAGCAGGGATTAATCTTTAGAGACAGAATCTTTACTGTATCTGTACTTCTTCCTGACAAGCCAGGAGAGCTGGCTCGTGTATCAGAAACCATAGCAGAAGTACAGGGAAATGTAATTAAGCTGGAGCACAACCAGTTTGTATCCACCAACAGAAGTGCTGCAGTGGAGCTTCGTATTACCTTAGAGGCCTTTGGTACAGAGCACAAGGAGCAGATTCTACAAGCCTTAGAAGAAGGCGGATATAAGCCAAGAATTGTGAGAACAAGTTTATAATAGATAGACTAAATAATTCGTTACGATATACCGATATTTATAATAAGCAGTTTAAATATCATGGACGAATGGAAAAAGCTAAGGACAGCAACCTATATTTAGGAGGCTGTCTTTTTTTATTACAAAGTATGACGTTGCTAAATTCGAAGCATGGAAAAATAAACTACTAACCAGATGGAAAATATATGAAAAAAATGGAGGTGAAAATTATGGAGATAGGAAATGTAACAGGACTATGGGGAACAGGTAAAACCATAGGAAGTGCTACCAATACAGTAAAAACAGGAGATGAAGTTACATTTTCCCAAGATGTTCTAAGCTGTACAGGAGTAGGAAGCAAAAAGGCTGTTGTGTGTTCTGATGCATTAATGTCTTATGCAAGTCCACAGACCGGAGAATCTGTTAACATTTACAAAGCAGATGATTACTCCAAAGAGAATCCCATGTATATGATCAAAGGATTAGACGCGGATGGCATTGCATATGAGCAGGAAGTAGATGCCAGTAAAATTGATGTGTCCCATTGCAGTTACAATGAATTGATGGTGTTAAATATTGAAACAGGACATACCTCCCCTGAGGATACGCTTCATGCCATCGCAGCAAGAGACAAGTCAGGGCAGGACAGTTATTTTGATAAGACAAATTACCTGTCTTATATCAAAGAAGCCATGGAAGATATGAAGACCGTGGGAGCTTGGGAGGATTATTTGTCTTATGGTAAATGGATTGATGACTTATTAGATTATCAGAAGCAACAAAAGGAATCATAGAACATCCTTTGGACCTTTTAGGAGAGGGAACGCAGCTTTCACTGACAGAGAAGCTGCACCAGAAAGGAGCATGACACATGACAATAACAGGACTTGATATGCATTACACGTATCAAAAGAGTACATCATATGATACGACAGAAAGTGATAAGACCAATGTTTTTCAAGAGAAATTTCAAATTGCTAATGAGAAATTTCCCTATTCTAATTTAGCAAAGGATGGAATCATAGCGTATAACGGTGTGAATTTTGCCTGTGACGAGAAGAATAACCGCATTACCCTGGGGGATGTAAGCGATAAAGGTAACTGCCTAAACATTCCCTTGTCCAAGGGAGGAAGTCTACTGGTGAATCGAGATAATCTAGGGGAACTATCCCAGGCAATTTCCATGTTCTCCCCGGAAGATATCAATCTGATTATGCGAGCAATTGCCCAGGATAAGAAAGCCCAGGCAATGCAGCAGCAAGCTCAGGATGAGGAAGTAGATGCCATCCAGAAAATTCATGACAAAATGACAGATATAATAGAAACTCTGCAAAATGGTGAGATAGACACTGCAATTTGGCTGGGTGGAAAAAGCTATACCAACGAAGAATGGAATAAACTTCTGGAAAAATACGATAAGACCCAGGATTCCCTGCGAGAATCCATGGAGGAAGAAATTGAAAAAAGATTCCAGGTATATGGCCCCAATGCACCAGAGGCGGTACAAAGGGCATGGGAAGAAGCTTCCGAAGAACTGGGAATCAACGGATTTGGAATGAAAGCAGATGGTCAGCTTAGCCACATTACTCAGTTAGATGTTCAAAAAGCAGAGAAATGGATGAACG
>CAZYYO010000021.1:0-1205 GCA_964650965.1 uncultured Lachnospiraceae bacterium
CAACACCACCGCCTGTCCACTGTGGAGCTCTTGTTGAACCCTGTCTTGCATGACCGGTTCCCTTCTGTCTCCATGGTTTTCTACCACCACCGCGAACTTCAGAACGTGTTTTCGCCTTCTGAGTTCCCTGACGGTTATTTGCAAGCTGCTGAACTACTGCCATGTGCACTAAGTGCTCATTTACTTCAACGCCGAATACGGAGTCGTTAAGTTCCATAGTCTCAACTTCTTTGCCTTCCATATTATATACGGATACTTTAGCCATCGTAAAGTTCCTCCTTTCCTATCTTTGCACTATTTGCTTACTTTTACAGATTCTTTAATTGTTACTAAAGACTTCTTAGGTCCTGGTACAGCACCCTTTACTAAAAGTAAGTTGTTCTCTGCGTCTACTCTTACGACTTCAAGATTCTGAGTAGTAACCTTTACGCTACCCATATGTCCTGGCATTCCTTTTCCCTTGAATACTTTACTTGGGGAAGAACAAGCGCCGTTAGAACCCTGATGACGATGGAATTTAGAACCATGTGCCATAGGTCCTCTGTGCTGGTTAAATCTCTTAATCGCACCCTGGAAACCTTTACCTTTTGAAATTGCTGTTGCATCGATCTTATCGCCTTCAGCGAAGATATCTGCTTTAATCTCATCTGCAAGATTGTAGTCTGCACAGTTGTCAAACTTAAACTCTCTTACGTATCTCTTTCCTGAAACACCAGCCTTGTCAAAATGGCCTTTCTCAGCCTTATTAACACCGTGTCTGTTTCTGATTTCTTTCTTGCCGTTAGCATCCTTGTTGACAATCTTTTCTTTCTTGTCAGTGAAGCCAACCTGTACTGCTTCATAACCATCATTCTCAACAGTTTTGATCTGTGTTACTACACAAGGACCTGCCTGCAATACGGTTACTGGAGTTAAAACTCCGTCAGCATTGAAGATTTGAGTCATTCCGACTTTTGTAGCTAAAATCGCTTTCTTCATTCTTTTCTACCTCCTGTTATTCTACAGCGGAACGTTTCATGCCGGCTTGCCAGCAGCGGATCCGTTCATCCTAGAACAGTCAATATAAGTGGAACATAAGAATGTTACTTCTATATAAACCCTTCGAGGATATTTCTTGTTGCTCTTTGAACTCTTACTTCTCTTTCATCTTGATATCGATGTAAACACCAGCTGGCATTTCCAATCTTGATAACGCATCAACCGTC
>CAZYYO010000021.1:1215-34572 GCA_964650965.1 uncultured Lachnospiraceae bacterium
TGATTTCGATATCAACGCCTGCAGGCAGGTCAAGCTTTGTCAACGCATCGGTTGTCTTGGCCGTAGCACTTGTGATGTCGATAAGTCTCTTGTGAGTTCTCTGCTCGAACTGTTCTCTGGAATCCTTATACTTGTGAACTGCTCTTAAGATAGTAACAACTTCCTTCTTAGTTGGAAGTGGTACCGGTCCGCTCACCTGTGATCCATTTTTCTTAACAGTCTCGATGATTTTCTTTGCTGATGCATCAACTAATTCGTGATCATAAGCTTTCAATGTGATTCTCATTACCTGAGTTGCCATAAAAAAAGTCGCCTCCTTTTCGCACTTAATTAGTACGACAAGCGGTGACTGTACACATTCCCGTGTGTGTCCTAAAGATTCTCACACGTTGTTTCTACTTCTTGTAGACTTTATTGTTTGTACAGTGACTTGTCGCCAGTTTCCTAACTTGACATTCGCTCCACGGAAAACCTGCCACATGGGCAGCAACCTCGCGCTTCTACGCTATCAATGTCACAGCAATAGCTAGTATACATGATAATTTCTGGGTCTGCAAGAGTTTTTGCAGATTTATTGTATTTTTTTAAGTACAATTTGAAATTATCTGTATTTCTTGTTAGCTTTCTCTATTATATACTACTTTTGCCATATTTCAAGTGGTGGAACCTGTTATGTACTTGGGATTAGATACGCAAGAACTTGACGGCGGGGAAAGGCACGGCTCTTGCGATAATGTTGGCAAGGTGGAGTATGCTGCCTCCCATACCTTCTGACTCCAGACTCTGTAAGAATGTCTACACTTGGCAAGGAGGATGTCGCAAGACATGCTCCGCGCTTAGTGTGGCTACATTCTTACCGAAGCGAAAGCGGGTCTGGTGCAGAGGGTATGGGAGGCAGCATACTCCACCTGGGTAACCCACCACCCAGACTCTGTAAGAATGTCTACACTTAACAAGGAGGATGTCGCAAGACATGCTCTGCGCTTAGTGTGGCTACATTCTTACCGAAGCGAAAGCGAGTCTGGTGCAGAAGGTATGGGAGGCAGCAGACTCCACCTGGGTAACCCACCACATTATCTCTTGAGAAAACATGTTCTTTCCTATATAATAGTGTTGCTATAATTTGTACAACAAAAATTAACGTTGAATAACAGGAACCGGCTGTATACAGTCAGATGGGAGTATATATTATGTGGATTGCCAATCAATGGAAGGATTATGAAGTAATCGATTGTTCTAATGGGGAGAAATTAGAGCGGTGGGGAAAATATATTCTACTGCGTCCAGATCCTCAGGTCATCTGGGACACCCCTAAGGTAAACCCAAAATGGAAGAACTTAAACGCTCACTACCATAGAAGTAAAAAGGGCGGTGGAGAATGGGAATTCTTCGATTTGCCAGAACAGTGGAGCATGAATTATAAATCAGGTCATCTGGACCTAACCTTTAACCTGAAGCCTTTTAGCCTTAAGCATACCGGTTTGTTTCCGGAACAGGCTGCTAACTGGAGCTGGTTTTCTGAATTAATATATAATAGGAAGAAAGTCAATCCAAAGCAGGATATTAAAGTATTAAATCTGTTTGCCTATACGGGCGGTGCAACCATTGCTGCTGCCGCTGCCGGAGCAAATGTAACTCACGTAGATGCATCCAAGGGAATGGTGGCATGGGCCAAGGAGAATGCCGCTTCCTCCGGATTGGCAGATGCACCTATCCGCTGGATTGTAGATGACTGTAAGAAATTCGTAGAACGGGAAATTCGCCGAGGCAATCATTATGATGCCATTATTATGGACCCTCCTTCTTACGGAAGAGGACCTAAGGGCGAGATTTGGAAAATCGAAGAGGCCATCTATCCCTTGATTCAGCTGAGTACGCAGCTGCTGACAGATAAGCCCCTTTTCTTTTTAGTGAACTCCTATACCACAGGTCTTCAGCCTGCAGTATTACATTATATGATTAGTACTGCTTTAAAGAAATATGACGGCATCGTCACTGCTGATGAAATCGGTCTTCCGGTTAGCTGCAACGGATTGGCTCTTCCTTGCGGTGCCAGCGGTCGTTTTCAGGAGAAGTAATAGTGCCTTACAGCATCTTCCGCTTCTTCAACACAACCATCACCACAATACACACAATCAGGGTAACAAGGCAAATGATTCCAAATCCATGAGGTGTTGCGGATAATGGCATCCATTTTCCACTGACGTTCATTCCATATAAGCCGGATACAATGGTTGGAATGGACATAACAATGGTAATGGCTGCCAGGTACTTCATTACGTTGTTCAGACGGTTATTAATAACGGTTGATAACAACTCCCTGGTTCCATTGATGATGTCTCGATAGATTTGTGTCATTTCAATGGCCTGTTTATTCTCTATTACTACATCTTCTAACAGTTCCCGGTCTTCGGAATACTGACGCAGTCTACCATAGCGGGAAAGCCGGTCAAGCACAACGCTGTTGGCTCGAAGGGAGGTGGCGAAATATACCAGATTGGATTCTAATTCATGAAGGTCAATCAAGTCCACATCCTCGGTATCCTGGTCAATTCGTTCTTCTATTTCTGTTCTTTTGCGGTCAATATTACGCAGCAGGCTCTGATATACCATGCTGGTGTTATAGAGAATCTGATAAGTAAACCGCATCTGCTTCTTGGTGCTGAACTCTCTAACCCGTTGTTCGATGAAGGTACGAAGTACCGCTGTCTCCTCGGCACAAACTGTTACTATCACCTCTTCTGTCAGCAGAATTCCCAAGGGGATGGTGGTATATGTATGGCGGTTATTACGCACCTCTGCTGAAGGAATATCCACTAGAATCAATGTGTATTCGTCTTCTACAGTGATTCGGGAGCTCTCCTCGTCATCCAATGCAGCTCGAAGATCTGCAATATCCATAGCAAATCGTTCACTTACATCGGCACACTCTTCCAAAGTAGGTGCTGTCATCTTAATCCAAGCTCCTGGTTCATATTCTGATATTTCACGGATAATTCGGTCATCTGTCTTATATACATTAACCATCTACGTTCCTCCTGATGCCATTTTTTTAAAACCGTCTTCTATCATATCCATCTGTTTTCAGCTATATTTATGGTAGAAATGTAAGTAATTCCTCTGGCTGGTCAATTATTCCCACATTTGGCAGTGTTTCTAATAATGTGCGATCCCGAAATCCCCAGGATACTAGAACACAATCCAAACCAGCGTTGGCTGCTGTAGCTGCATCTACATCAGAATCTCCCACATACAATGCATGCTCCTTGGTTGCTCCTAATTGCTGCAAGGCATGGTTTACTGCGTCAGGAGCTGGCTTTCGTTTTCGTCCTTCGCCGTCTCCCACACTGACCGAAATAAGATTCTTAAAATAATAAGATGACAATTCTTCTACTGCTGCCTGATTCTTATTGGATACGATAGCCATCTTAATATCCTGTCTATTCAAAGCTTCTAGCAGCTCCATAATGCCGGGATAAGGTCCCGTCTTAACTCTGCAATGTTCGTTATAATAAGCGGTAAACATGGCAAAGCCTTCCTCAAAGAAAGGATTCTCTTCCCCCTTAGGCGTTGCCTTTATCATAAGGTTGCGTATTCCATTTCCTACAAATCTGCGAATCGCCGATAGGGAATGCTTGGGATATCCAAAATGTTCCATGACATAATTCACCCCATCACGCAGATCATCTAATGTGTTTAATAAAGTTCCATCTAAGTCAAATAATATGGTATCGTACATGTTGTTTTTTCCTTCTTTTGTTTTACGCTGTTTTCAGTATATCGTATTTCTTTCTTCAAAAAAAGTGTCTTTTGCAAAAAAAGAGGCATACCCCAATGGATATACCTCAATCTTATCATTTTTTTGCCGGACTATTTGCTGGTATCCGTTTTCCGAATCTTGTCCCTCACCTTTAAAATCATGGAAGGACTTACTGACAACTCGTCAAATCCCATTTTCAGGAAGGTCTCAGTTAAGGTAGTATCTGCACCCAGCTCACCACAGATTCCTACCCAGCAGCCGCCCTTATGACCATTTTCCACCACCATTTGAAGCATTTTCAGCACTGCAGGATGATGGGAATCATAAATGGCATCCAGCTTAGGATTCTGCCTGTCTATGGCCAAGGTATACTGGGTCAAATCATTGGTTCCTATGGAAAAGAAATCCACTTCTTTGGCCAGCTCATCGCTAATCATAACTGCTGCCGGTGTTTCAATCATAATTCCCTGCTCAACTTCTCCATAGGGAATTCCCTTCTCATCCATATCAGCCTTAACCTCTGCAACGATTTCCTTGATTTTACGTACCTCATCTACAGAAATAATCATAGGATACATTACTGAAATCCTGCCATAATAGCTAGCCCTAAGTATGGCATGCAATTGTGTCTTAAATACCTCTGTCCGATCCAGACAGATGCGGATGGCACGATACCCCATTGCTGGATTATCTTCTTTATCCAAGCCAAAATAATCAACCTGCTTATCTGCACCAATATCAAGGGTACGAATAATCACCTTCTTGCCTGCCATATTTTCAGCTACGGTGCGATAAGCCTGAAACTGTTCTTCTTCCGTAGGATAGTCTGAAGATTCCAGATACAGGAACTCACTGCGAAACAGTCCGATTCCCCCGGCATCATTAGCCAGCACACTAGCAACATCTGCCACACCACCAATATTGGCATATAAATGTATTTTCTTACCATCTATGGTGACATTTTCCTGTCCCTTCAGTTCTAAAAGCAGTCGTTGCTTTTCTTCTTCTTCCTTCTGTTTATCACGGTATTCCTGTAGTTGTTCCGGGGAAGGGTCTACAATCAGGGTTCCGGAAAATCCATCTACAATACCCATCTTCCCTTCACAATCTTTTGAATAATCTACGCCAATCAATGCAGGTATATTCATTGTCCTGGCCAGAATTGCAGTGTGAGAATTCGTTGAGCCATGTCGGGTTACAAAGGACAACACCAACGACTTATCCAGCTGCACGGTCTCGCTAGGAGCCAAATCATCTGCAACAAGAATCACTGGTTCATCACCGGAAATTCCTCCCGCCTGGTTTCCCTGAAGAATGGAAATCACTCGATTGGAAATATCCTTTACATCAGCAGCACGTTCCTTCATGTAATCATCATTCATAGCTGCAAACATCGCCGAGAAGTTGTCTCCTGTGGTAGCTACTGCAAATTCCGCATTAATTTCCTGTGATGAAATCATATTGGTAACTGATTCTACATAGTCCGGATCATCCAGCATCATCTGGTGTACTTCAAAGATTGCTGCATTTAATTCTCCAACCTCCTGAAGTGCCTTATCATACAACCCTGCCAGTTGCTTTTTTGCTTCTTCTCTTGCTGTATGAAATCTTGCCAGTTCATGCTCAACATCTGTAATTTTATTTCTTTTTACAACATTTTCCTGTTTGTTATAAACCGATATCTTACCAATGGCAATGCCACTAAAAACGGTCTTCCCCTGTAACACCATAATGTTTTGCTCCTTATAAATTTTCTTTCAGGAATGTGCTTAATTTCTCCATTGCTGCATCTTCCTGTTCCCCATCTGTCTTCAAGATAATTTCCTGTCCACCTTTTGCTCCTAATCCCATTAATGCAAATACTCTCTTTGCATCTGCCTCAGTTCCATCTTTGGTAATGGTAACGCTGCATGGAAATGCTCCTGCTTCTTTTACAAAAGCACCTGCCGGTCTTGCATGAAATCCCTCTGGATCTGTAATTGTAAATTTAAACTCTTTCATTGTTTTTTCCTCCTGATACTATTATCCTGTTTTTTTGTGTTTTATTCAACTCCAATGAGCCGTTTTATACTTCCTGTGCATCCTTTTTAATAAATCCTAACATAACCGCAGTTACTACAGAGCCAATAATCCATGATAATATATAAAACAATGGTTTACCAACGGTTGCAAATACGAAGATACCTCCATGAGGTGCCATCAGTGTACATCCAAAAAATGCACTTAATCCACCGGCAATTCCAGCTCCTACTAATGTACAGGGAATGACGTGTGCCGGGTCACTTGCTGCAAATGGAATAGCACCTTCTGTAATAAAGGAACATCCCATAACCAGATTGGACACCTTAGAACCTCTCTCTACCTTAGTAAATTTCTTGGGGAAGAACTGGCATGCCAAAGCGATTCCTACTGGCGGTACCATTCCGCCTACCATAATTGCTGCCATTGCAATGTAGCATGCCTGAACTGCCGGGTCACTTGCCTGTGCTCCTTTTGCCATCATTTCAGAAGCAGTTGCAAGCATTCCTGTACCAAACACGTAAGCAGCTTTGTTAATTGGGCCTCCCATATCAATGGCCATCATTGCTCCTAATAATAATCCTAGTAACGTAATAAATCCTGCATTTGCAATGCCTGTCAGCATGGTGCTTAATCCTGTATTAATTAATCCAATCAACGGATTAAAGATCAGACACATCAGCACACTCACAATAAAAATACCTACTAGCGGATAAATCAGCGTTGGTTTGATTCCTTCTAATGAATCTGGTAGCTTTGCACATAACTTCTTCAGCATTAATACTACAAATCCTGCCAGGAATCCTACCAGAATACCTCCAAGGAAACCAGATACTGTAGTTCCTGCTGTTTCGCCCTGGAATGCAAAATCAGCTACAAATTTCTGTAATCCTCCAAGACTTCCCCAGCTGTAATCTGCAAATAATGCGTTTCCATTAGCAGCTAAAAGTCCACCTGTGAATCCGACTGCCAGTCCCGGACGGTCTGCAATGGATTCTGCAATGTATCCTGCTAATACAGGAACCATTAATCCCATAGCCAGTCCACCTACATATTTAAAGAATGCAGACACGGGAGTACAGGTTCCGAAAGCACTTCCTCCTGTGGTTCCATATCCACATAAGGTATCAATCAAAAATGCCAAAGCAATCATAATACCGCCGCCAATGACGAATGGAAGCATATGGGATACACCATTCATCAAATGTGTGTATATCTGATGACCTACACTGTCATGGGCATTGGATTCTTTCTTTTCATCCTTTTTCTGGGTTGCAGCTTTATAAACTCCTGCATTTCCTGCCATAGCCTTTTCTACCAATTCCTCTGCCTTGCTGATTCCATCGGCAACCTTCACCTCAATCAGCTTCTTTCCATCGAATCGATCCATAGGAACCTTGGTATCTGCAGCCACAATAATTGCCACAGCCTGTGCGATTTCACTGTCCGTAAGAACATTTTTTGCTCCGCCGCTGCCTCTGGTTTCCACCTTAATATCACAGCCTAGCTTCGCTCCTGCCTTTTCCAGGGCTTCTGCTGCCATATAGGTATGAGCAATTCCGGTAGGACATCCTGTGACTGCCAGAATCATTGGCTTTGCTTCCTGTGCAGTTGTAGTCTCTTTCTTAGAAGCTTCTTCCACCTTAGGTGCTTCCTTTTCTTCTCTGGCTGCTTCTGCCTTGTCAATCACCAGCAAAAACTCCTCTGGTGTCTTCGCATTCTTTAAATCCTTGGTAAACTGCTCATCCATCAGTAATACTGACAATCTGCTTAACACATCTAAATGTACGTTTTCCTTGGTGTCCGGTGCTGCAATCAGGAAAATAATTTCTGCATTTTCACCATCTAGGGATTCAAAATCCACGCCATCCTTTAACACCATAGCTGCAAGTCCCGGTGCCTGTACTGCATCGGATTTGCAATGTGGAATTGCAATTCCTTCCCCAATTCCCGTAGTTCCTTCCTGTTCTCTGGCAAATACTCCTGCGCGGTATTTATCCACATCCAGAATATTTCCCCTTTTCGTCATAAGCTCTACCATCTGACGGATAGCATCCTGCTTATCTGTTGCCACACCATTTAAGTTAATACTTTCCGGTGCCAGTAAATCTCTTACCTTCATTGTACTTCCTCCTTTTGATACGTTTTATATCATCATTTTTAAATTATTTTCCCATCTTACGAAGTAGTTCCTGCACGTCTTCTTTTTTGGCTAATTCCTGAGAAAATGCTGATGCACTTCCCGTACATAAGCCCATATAAAATGCTGTTTCATAATCATGGCTTTGCAAATATCCTGCTAAAAATCCAGCCACCATAGAATCTCCTGCACCTACGGAATTAACCACTTTTCCCTGGGGAGGCATAGACTGATATATCTGTCCATTTTCAGCGATCAAAACTGCGCCATCTCCTGCCATGGATACCAGCACATTTCTTGCTCCCATCTCCTGAAGCTTCTTACCATAAAAAGCAACCGCTTCTTTGGTGGTAATCTCTACGGAAAAGATTTCTCCCAATTCATGATTATTGGGTTTTATCAGAAATGGTCCATATTCTAAAACATTTACCAACAAGTCTCTGGTAGCATCAACAATAATGGGAATTCTTTTTTTCTCTAAATATTTCATAATATCCCGATACATGCTCCCTGGCATGGTGTCCGGTATACTGCCAGAAACCACTAAGGCGTCTCCCTCTTCTAATGTATCTAATTGCCGGTACAATCGCTGAATATCTTCCTGCAGAATGTTCGGACCCTGTCCATTAATTTCTGACTCTTCCCTGGAACGCAGCTTCACATTGATTCGGCTCATGCCTGCAGCTACATGAATGAAATCTGATTCAATTCCCTGTTCGTCTAAGAGCCGTACAATTTCATTTCCGGTAAACCCTGCCATAAATCCTAATGCACAGCTTTCAATGCCCAGGTTCTTAAGAACCATAGATACGTTTATTCCCTTACCTCCCGGATAGATAATTTCATCTTTGGTTCGGTTCACCTTGCCCAAAGTAAAATCATCTACCGTTACGATATAATCCAGAGAAGGGTTAAAAGTTACGGTATAAATCATTCTACTTCACCTCCATGATATTTTTACAGGAACGGTATGCCGCCTGTTGGATTTCTGTGGTAACAATATATGCATCCTGAAATGCTCCAAAGGTTACTGCTGATATCTGCTGAAACTTACTGGAGTCTGCCAATATGTAGCTTTCCCTGGCATTTTCCATAGCTTTTCGTTTCACCATTGCTTCCTTCACCTCGGGAGTTGAGAATCCATTCTCTCTGGTAATCCCATTCACTCCAAAGAAGCCCTTGGTAAAATTATACTTACTAATAGATTCCACTGCTTCTTCTCCTACCACGGCTTCCGTCTTAGCCTTAAATTCTCCACCTAGGATATATACTCTGCATCCCTTCTTCGCCAGCTTTCTGGCATGAGAAAATGCATTGGTAACAAATACGGCTTCCGTCTGGTCAATAAAATCAATCATACGCTCTGTAGATGTTCCTGCGTCAATATAAACAAAATCATCTCCCTTAATTAATGAGGCTGCATATTTTGCAATCAGCACCTTCTCATCCATGTTGCGATTCTTACGAAGATCCACCTCATCATCTCTGGTATAATATCCCGAAGCCTTCGCAATGGCTCCACCATGGACTTTGGTAAGCTTGCCGTTGGCATCTAGCGTATTCAAATCTCTCCGAATGGTAGATTCTGAAGCATCTAACTGCTGCATCAGCTCTCCCACAGTAACGCTGCCTGTCTTCTCTAGTACTTCTAAAATTTTGACAAATCGTTCTTCTGTTAGCATATTTTCATTTTCACTCACTTTCCGTCAAAAAACATTCATTTGATGATTTGATTATAATCCGGCTTTCTTTCTTTTTCAATCATTTTCCGTCAAAAACATTCACAAAAATAGGAAGTCTAAATTGGTAATTTTTCCAATTAGACTTCCTACCTATTCTATTATATCCTTACTGAAAAATATTATTCCTTACGCAAAAGCTTCCTATTAGTAATCCACGCGAAGCAGGCACAAGCCCTTGGCCGGTGCTGTAGGTCCTGACACCTTGCGATCCTTTGCTTCTAAAATGTTGGTCATTTCATAGGGCTGCAACTTTCCTTTCCCCACCTCTAACAGTGTCCCTACCAGAATACGAACCATATTCTGAAGAAATCCTGTGCCGTGGAAGGTAAAATATACATAGCCCTTGCTTCTGCGAATCTCAATACTGTCCACCAGACGTACCGTAGACTTCTTCATCCGAGAATTGCCGCAAAAGCTTTTAAAATCATGCTCTCCCTCCAGCAGTCTGGCTGCTTCCTGCATTTTCTCCACATCCAGCTCTTCCTCTAGGATGGTAATATATTTTCGATTAAATACCGGCTTCACCGGTCCATCAAAACAGGTGTAGCAATAGGTCTTTCCTACTGCCTTGTACCTGGCATGAAATCGTTCTGCGGCTTCTCGCACATCAGCAACAGCAATGTCATCTGGAAGGTATCGATTTAAATAATCACGAATTTCGTCGCAGCCCATGGCAGTATCCATATGAACATTTGCAATCATTGCCCTGGCATGTACCCCTGCATCTGTACGTCCTGCTCCGATGACATCTACTGGCTTGTCACACATGATAGACAGTACATTTTCCAGCTTTCCCTGTATGGTCTCCCGATCCGGCTGATGCTCCCAGCCATAATAACGGGTTCCGTCGTAAGCAATCTTTAACTTGTAATTCTTCTCCATAATTTCTCCTGTCTTCTACTGTGCCTGTGTTTCATTCTTACCTGCTAATTGCACCACCAGTGCAGATACGAACATTACGCCGCAGCCGGCCAGCTCCTTGGGAGATAACTGTTCATATAGAAACAGCCATCCACTTAATGCTGCAAATACTGACTCAAAGGTCATCAAAATGGATGCGGTAATGGTATCCGTTCGCTTCTGTCCCACTGCCTGGAAGGTATAAGCAATGCCACTGGAAAATACCCCTGCATAGAAGATGGCAAACCAGGCGGACTGCAGCATCTCTATGGTGGTGTGTTCTAACAGCAGTGCCAGGCAGGTACTTATCACTGCTGTAGGCAAAAAGCGAAAGATGGACAGCTTAATAGTATCCATCCCTCCCACATATTTATCAATCAGCAATATGTCCCAGGCAAAAAAGAATGCAGCTCCAAAGAAATACACATCTCCCTGCTGCAGCTGAAACTGCCCATTAAGGCTTAGCAGACCAACGCCCACAACTGCAAGTGCTACACCAATCCACTGCAGCCAGGTTACCTTCTTATGAAAGAATATGCCACACACCGCAACAATAACAATATATAAGGTAGTAAGGAATCCCGCCTTAGAAGCAGTGGAGTACTTCAGCCCCTCCTGCTGACAGCTCATTGCAAGAAACAGTGCCATGCCTCCAATCAAAGGTCTTGTAGAGCAAAGTCGCTTCTCCTCTTTATTTTCCCAAAAATACCAGCGTCTGGTCTTCTTATAATTCCGCAGATAAACAAACAGTACTAAAAGCACTACACCAATGATAAAACGAATGGCATTAAAGGAAAAAGTTCCCATTGCTTTTGCCCCCTGGCTCTGGGATACAAAGGAGCTTCCCCAGATAAAGGCAGCGATTAATATAACAAGATTTCCGATTGTTTTTGAATGATTCTTTTGATTCATTTTCTTTATTTCTCCTAACCAGTGATTATTATAACCGATTTCCTTGACTTTTCCTAGGAAAATGCTATTCTTCAATAGAGAATTTCACTTTCAGGAGGACATCATCTTATGACTACAAATGCAAAAGCTTCATCACTTCGTACTGTTGACATTGCATATATCGGCTTATTTGTGGCTGTTATGGCAATTTGTTCCTGGATTTCCATTCCAGCAGCCGTTCCATTTACATTGCAAACCTTCGCAGTGTTTATTGCCATTGGTCTCTTAGGGGGCAGAAGGGGAACCATCGCTGTTGTTACCTATGTATTATTAGGTGCTGTGGGTGTTCCTGTATTTGCCGGATTTACCGGAGGCATCGGCGCACTGCTTGGCAACTCTGGGGGCTATATTATTGGATTTATTGGTTCTGCACTAATGATGTGGATGATTACTGCTCGATTTGGGGAGCGGACATGGGTTCTTGGATTATCCATGGTACTGGGGCTGATTGTATGCTACGCCTTTGGCACTGCCTGGTTTATGCTGGCATATATGTCTGCAAGCGGAGCCGTTACTCTTGCCACCGTACTAGGCTGGTGCGTCATTCCATTTATCATTCCAGATTTATGCAAGATTGGTTTCGCGTTAATTCTTACCAAGAGATTAAAGAAACATGTGTTACTATAAGCTGAGACCACATCATGGCATGTGCCTTGCCTTCTATGAGGGCAAGGGCTATAGCCGTGATTTTATAGAAAATATGAATTGTATCGCAGCCAGGCTGCAGGAAAATCCTGTGATTACTCTGTGGCAGGGCTGTGATGATTTGTGTAAATGCTGTCCCAATGCACAGGATGCAAACGCCAATGATTGTGAGAAACATATCATCTGTAGAAGTTCCCATCTGGTACAGCAATATGACCAGGCTGTCCTAGATGCCTGCGGTCTTCATTATAATGATAAGCTGTCTTACCACGACTTTTACAAGCTGGTTCAAGAAAACATCCTGTCCAAACCATTGTTTCATCATATTTGTGGAAATTGCCAATGGCATGAGATATGCCACAAAAAACCCCGGTAGCAAACCAGTTAATTTCTCGTCTGCTTCCGGGGCTTTCTATTGTAGAGCTATCATATAACTTTTAATTTATCTTAGTAGTTCTCAGATCTTACCTGGAAATAGCTCTGTGGATGAGCACAAACTGGGCATACTTCTGGAGCTTTCTTACCAACACAGATGTGTCCGCAGTTAGAACACTGCCAGATTACATCTTCATCCTTGGAGAATACCAGATCTCCTTCTACATTTGCTAACAGCTTGCGATATCTCTCTTCATGCTCTTTCTCAATCTTAGCAACACCTTCAAACATATCAGCAATCTTAGTAAAGCCTTCTTCTCTTGCTTCTTTTGCGAACTGATCATACATATCTGTCCACTCATAGTTCTCGCCTTCTGCTGCAGACTGAAGATTTTCTGCTGTAGTTCCGATTCCGCCTAATAATTTGAACCACATTTTAGCGTGTTCTTTCTCATTGTTTGCAGTTTCTTCGAAAATGTTGGCAATCTGTACATATCCGTCCTTCTTTGCTTTAGAAGCGAAATAGGTGTACTTATTTCTTGCCTGAGATTCTCCTGCAAATGCTGTCTGTAAGTTCTGCTCTGTCTTTGTTCCTTTTAATTCCATAATTTTGATCTCCTTTTCTTATGCTTATTCTTATTTTGTTATTTGTTATTGGATATGCACTCCCTGCATTGTCCGTGAATCACCACATTTTCAATGGAAAAGCCAGTCTGTAGATAATTCCCAAGTCCATGGATTTTACCAAACTCATCCTGAATGCTGCCACAAGTATCGCAGCAAATGTGAATATGAGGATTGGCATTGCCATCAAAATGTTCCTTCCCATCTACTACAAAACTGATTGCTTCTCCGCTATCCCTTAATTCCTTAAGGTTTCGATAGACAGTTCCCAGCGAAATCTTCGGTAACTCTTCCTTCACGGAATCATATACCATATCCGCGGAGGGATGATCCATTCGGCTCTTTAAGTTATTACTGATAACTTCTCGTTGCCTTGAATATCGTTTTACCATCGCTTTCTCCTTATTAGTAATGATTACTATTATAATTTAGCATCTTATTTCCTATTTGTCAACAGTTAATTATACTTTTTTCTAAATATTTCCAATAAAAGGAAAGAAAAGATTGGATGATATTATTTGACGATTTCCTGTAAAATAGGTATAGTATGGTAATCTCAAGAAATGAAAGAAGTGTATAATATGTCAAAAATGAAAAAAAATCCTCTGGGCATTCTCCCGGAGAATCAATTATTAAAGCAATTTGCTATCCCCAGCATTATCGCTATGCTGGTTAGTTCCTTATATAATATTGTAGATCAATTCTTTATTGGTCAAAAAATCGGCGAGTTAGGAAATGCTGCCACTAATATTTCCTTCCCTCTGTCTATCAGCTGTATTGCCATTGCCCTGCTTTTTGGAATTGGCGGAGCCTCTGCCTTCAACCTGGCAATGGGACAAGGTGACCGGAAGCGTGCAGGGAAATATATCGGAAATGCCGTTGTTCTTATGTTTTTATGCGGCACGGTGCTATTTCTAATAAGTGAACTGCTTCTGGAGCCTATGCTGCACTTTTTTGGTTCTCCAGATAATGTGCTTCCATTGGCAATGACCTATACCAGAATCACTGCTATCGGTTTTCCATTTCTTATTGTATCTACTGGTGGTGGTCATCTGGTACGTGCAGATGGCAGTCCACGAATGACCATGATTATTAATCTCACCGGTGCTGCCATTAATACCGTATTAGATGCCATCTTCGTATTCGGCTTCAACTGGGGTATGGCAGGAGCTGCAGGGGCAACCATTATTGGTCAGCTGGTTGCTTTTTGCATTGTTGTTACTTATTTAGGGGGTTTTAAGACCGTAGCCCTTGGGCGAGAGGAATTCACCATTAACAAGGAATCTGCACTTCGCGTGCTGTCCCTTGGTACTGCCCCCTGCTTTAATCAGTTATCTCTTATGCTGGTTCAGATTGTTATGAACCGGACCTTGAAGCACTATGGAGCATTGTCTGTATACGGAGAAGCAATTCCCATTGCCTGTGCGGGAATTATCACCAAGGTATCTCAGGTTGTGATGTCCTTTATTATCGGTATTTCCCAAGGTCTGCAGCCGATTGTCAGCTTCAACTATGGTGCCCGACAGTATCAACGGGTAAAGCGTGCCTATTTTCTGGCTATTCGCAGTGCCGCTATCATTGCAGTCGTAAGCTTTGTTTTGTTTCAGGTATTTCCAAGACAGATTATTTCTATTTTCGGTAGTGGCTCCCAGGAATATTTTCAGTTTGCAGAGAATTATTTCCGGATTTTCCTGTTCTTTATCTTCCTGTGCTTTATACAGCCTATTACCTCTAATTTCTTTACTGCCATTGGTAAGCCTAAGAAAGGAATCTTCCTGTCACTAACCAGACAGTGCATCTTCCTGATTCCTTTGCTTCTTATTCTGCCACTGTTTCTGGGAATTGATGGGGTTATGTATGCAGGTCCTGTTGCCGACTTCACTGCCGCTATGGTATGTACCATACTGATCCTTAAGGAATTAAAACGTCCGGAATTTACTGCTAAGGCTTAATCTTTTTTCCGGGCGAAATCGCATTCTGCTTCATGGTCGTCAATAACCCCGGTTGCCTGAAGATAGGAGTAAATAATAGTTGAGCCTACAAAGCTCATCCCCCGTTTCTTCAAATCGGCAGACACCTGGTCAGATAACGGTGAAGTGGCACGAATGATTCCATCCCGATGTACCACCTGTTTTCCATCTGTGAAATGCCACAGATACGCTGCAAAGCTTCCCCATTCTTCCTGAATGCGAAGAAAAGCTGCCGCATTCTTTTTTGCAGCAGCAATCTTTCTTCGGTTTCTTACAATCTGAGGGTTATCCGCCAGCTGTGATAATTTCTCATCTGAATACATTGCAATCTTGTGATAATCAAATCCATCAAAAGCCTCTCGAAAATATTCCCTCTTATTCAGAATACATTCCCAGGACAAGCCTGCCTGAAAGCCTTCTAATATTAACATTTCAAATAAGTATCCATCATCATGGCTGGGGCATCCCCACTCTGTATCGTGATAATGTACATAATTGGGATTCTTTTCATTAACCCATTTACATCGTTTCATATCCTGCTCCTAACAATTATTTGTTAGCACCAGTATATCATATTTCCTTCTTCCACAGTCCATGGAGATTGCAATATTCATAAGCACAGACTGCTTTCTCATCCTCTGCCAATACAAATTCTCCGCGAGCCTCCTGGGATGCATCCAGATATTTCACATGTACACCTGCACTGGTTTCTAATGCAATCCACTGAATCAAATGTGCCTCTGTCATCGGATGAGCCACCTCTCCCACTGCAATACTTACTACCTTACCATCTACCTGAACAACCGGAACATGCTTCTCAACTGCAGCATCTACTGCTCCCGGAATCAATTCTTCCATCTCCTGTCCACAGCAGCTTACCGGTGTTCCCTTGTCCTCTAGCTTTGTAATAATATTTCCGCATAGGTTACATTTGTAAAATTTCATCTTTCTACCTCCATTGTTGTTTTCTTTGTTTTTGTTTTTCTTTCATTTGTTCATATAACTTATTGTAATTTTTTATCTTTTGTAAGTTATCTTTGGTAAGTTGTCTTTTGTAAGCTATCTTCTGTAGGTTATCTTCTGTAGGTTATCTTTTGTAAATTTCCTTTCACAACTTATCTTTGGTATACATGTACTATATCACGACTTTCTATATCTTTCTGTTGCAATTGCAACTAATTCATCTTATAATTTAATGATAGAAAGTTTATTTCCAGCGTTGGTCTTGGCTGGTAGCACACCTGGCATTGCAGCTGCGACTATATACAGAAATTAGAGATTCTTAGCATTCCCTTCGAAACCAGCAATTCACAGACAGGATGTCTGTGAAAGGCTTAAACTGAGCCATGGATGGCGAATTTAAGCCGCTTGCGTCCACCACCAGAAATAAAATATCGGGAATGCATAGAATGTCTTATTTCTGTATACCAAAACAGAAGCAATGCCAGGTGTGCTACCAGCCCCAGCCCTTTCATCAATAACAATTCCTTACCACCTATATCAGGAGAACAACATGAAATCAACCTTAATGCCTTATATTAATAAGATAAAACAAGAATTAAATTGCTGTATCCAAACAAGAACCGAACAATACACCAGCGGAAGTACCATCATGGAATATGGACTCTCTCAGGAAAGTGAAGTAGGAATCCTTCTGCAAGGTTCTGCTATCTTATACACCTTAGACCTGTATGGTAACCGTAATATTCTAGAAGCACTAGATAGAGACAGCATCTTTGGGGAATTATTTGCAGCCTCAGATGATAATCACACCTACTATTTAGAAGCCCGCAGCGACTGCCAGGTTCTCTTTCTCTCCTATGAGCATCTGCTGCATCGCTGCAGCCGTGACTGTGTTCATCACGAAGAGCTGCTGTCAGCACTATTTCACATTACCTCGATCAAAAGCCAGGAGGCTATGAACCATTTGGATATTATCAGCCAACGGACCATTCGCAATAAGCTTTTGGCATATTTCTCTCATTTGGGATTAAGCAGCGAAATGCCGGTGGTGACACTTCCCCTGACCTGGACGGATGTGGCTGATTATATCTGCGTGGAACGCAGTGCCATGATGAGAGAGCTGAAGAAAATGAAGGATGAGGGATTGATTTGTGGAAGTGGTCGAGAAGTCTCCATTTCCTGTTGAATCACTAAGCACTTAACAGTATAATAAGAAAAGAATGACAAGTAACGGAGGGTATTTCATTGGCTAAGACAAAAGTAATTGGTTTTGCAAACAATAAGGGTGGCAGTGGAAAATCCACTTCCTGTGCCAATGTAGGATATGAATTGGCTGCCAGCGGGCATAAGGTTCTTCTGATTGATGGAGATATGCAGTTGAATTTGTCCCTTACATTTTTCAATGAGGATCAGGTATTAGAATTTGCCAGGGGACAGGAGAATCTGTATTATGTGATTAAGAATCAGCAGGATTTAAGTCCCTGTATTCGTCATACCGATTATGAGAATCTTGATATTGTCAGCTCCTCTACCTTAATGAGTTCCATTGAATATGAGCTTTTCACCAAATGGAACCGGGAATATATCTTAAAGAAGGCTCTAGCTCCCATTATTGCATCCGGGGAATATGATTACATCTTAATTGATGCTCCACCAACTCTGGGCGGATGGGTAATGAATATTCTCTGTAGCTGTAACCATCTGATCATCCCGGTAGAAGCAAGTCCCTGGGGATTGTTTGGTCTGGCCAATATGTTTGATTTTCTAAACAGTACCAAGGAAATGGCTCCCCAGCTGTCTGTACTGGGAATCTTAGTTACCAAGGTGGATGAACGAAAGAACTATTTTCGACAAACGCTAGATACCTTAGATACGTTAGAGGATATCCATACATTTACTACTCACATCCATGTAGACAGTTCTATTGAATGGTCACAGGATGACAGCAAACCGGTTGCAGCCTATAAACGCAGCAGCCGAAGCAGCATAGAATACAAAGCATTAGCAAAGGAGATTGATGAATTATGCCAGTAGGAAAAGGAAGTTTACAAAGAGCACAAAGTGCAGCCGCACCTGAAAGTACCCCAGTAGCTAAGGAGGCTGCTGCTACACCGGTTGCCAAAAAGGCACCAGTGAAAAAGGCTACTACACGGAAAGCACCTGCCAAAAAAGCAGCACCCCGCAAACCGGCCGCTGTAAAAACCTCAGTTATTGCAGGCCCAATTGACCCTGAGATTGCATCTAATATTTATTGCGAGCTGCCCACATATTTACTTTAATTTACATACTTACATTTCGTTATATGATAAAAAAATCCATGAAAAAGAGGTTTTCACTTCTTTTCCATGGTTTTTTTTATTTTCTATCATATATGCTACTGCTCTAACTCCTTAGCACATGCTTCTAACTGCTCTGTAATTGCAATATGCTGAGGGCAGGCTGCCTCGCACTGCTTACATCCAATGCAGTCTGATGCCAGGTGACCTGTTTGTGCCACCTTTTGATAATCTTCTATGGCTTCTGCCGTTTGTCCATTGCCCAGATGCTTATTCATAGCAGCAAATATATCCGGTATTGCAATTTGCTTTGGACAGCCTTCAGTACAGTAATGACAAGCGGTACAGGGAATGGTTGCAGAATTACCGATGATACGTTGTGCTTCCTGAATAATCTTCTGTTCCTCCTCATTTAATGGGCAAAAATCCTTCATGTAGGATAAATTATCTTCCATTTGCTGGGTGTTAGACATTCCAGACAAAACCGTTAAGATACCGTCTAAGGATGCCACAAAGCGGATCGCCCAGGAGGCGTAAGACATATCCGCATGATAATCCTTCATCAGCTTCTGTACTTCCTTGGGTGGATTTGCCAGACGGCCACCCTTTACCGGTTCCATAACGACAATCTGCTTTCCATGCTTTCTTGCCACCTCATAGTTGGCTCTGGAGGTTACGCTGGGGTTCTCCCAATCTGCGTAATTAATCTGCAGCTGGATAAAGTCCACCTCCGGATGAAGGGTAAGAAGCTCGTCTAACAGCTTAGGGCCTCCGTGGAAGGAGAAGCCGAAGTTCTTTACCAGCCCCTTTTCCTTCTGCTCCTTAACGAAATCCCAGATATGATATTTATCATATTTACTATAATTGCTTTCCATTAATGCATGAAGGAGATAGTAATCAAAATATCCAGCACCTGTACATTCCAGACTGGTTTCAAACTGCTTCTTAGCCTTCTTCTCGTTCATACCCGGCAGGGTAGCATTCAGCTTGGTTGCCAGCGTATAGCTTTCTCTAGGGTGCCGTTCTACCAATGCCTTCTTAATTGCCGCTTCAGAACCCAGGTATACATATGCTGTATCAAAATATGTAAACCCCGCCTCCAGAAAAGCATCTACCATCAGCTTTGTCTGTTCAATATCTGTTTTGACCCCTTTTCTTGGCAGCCGCATCAGGCCAAATCCTAATTTCTTTGTCTCACTCATCTTTGCTTTCCTTTCTATTGTACCTATCGTAAATGTACCACTTACAGCGTACATCCCGGCACTTCCACAACTACATAATCTCCAGCCGCATGGCTTACGGAGAAAATCAGACAAATATTTCCATTGTCTTTCACATAGGAATATCCAATACATTCTCCCTGTCCGTACATCTCATAATCCATATCAAAGTGCTCTAAGCTTGCTTTTAGTAAATCTTCTTCTGGCTGCCCCATAAAATTAAACTCCAGAATATCTGCAAGGGGCAAATCATAGTCCACGTCTACGATACACTCTGTAGAATGTAGCAATTTATCCGCCAGCTTCGCCGTATCCCCATAATCCTTTAAGGTCATCAGTTCTCCTGTAGTCATATCAATGGTATAGGATTTACAGAAGGCATAGGGATGTGCCGCTCCTTCACCATACTCGGAACCACGGCAAACCATACTTAGCATATTACTATTCTGAAGTGTCACTTCATATGTCTGCTCTATCTGATCCTTCTCTCCATAATACTCCTTCATCATGCTGTCTGTATCCTGGTAGAAATAGTCGTTGATTTTCTTTTGAATGGAGCTGTCCTTAAGACCGCTGATGGCAGGATATTCTACCTTATGCATTTCTGTATTCTCATATGACAGCATCTGTACCTGGTAGTCAGAAGCGGTATCCTCATCTTCTGTTTTGCTATCAGGCTCCGTTGTATTTCCTGTTGTTTGATTCTCAGAGGAATCATCTGCCTCCTGGCTCTGTGCTTTCTTATCACCACAGCCCGTGCACAGAACAAGTGTCAGGGCAGTCAGTAACCATAGCATCTGCCATTTTTTGCCGGTATGCAGTATATTATTTTCTCTATGTTTCATGGTTTATTCTCCTTTACATCCGATGTGTATCTTGTGAAAGTTCCTTGGTTATGTAATTCTATTATAAAACATCTAAATACATTTACAACCAGGTTTTGCTCATTATATTTTTGACTTTTTTGAATCGAAAGCTTACACTTGTTTTAAACATCAGATACGCTTGCTTCTGGCAAGACGGTGTAACAGAAATTCAGAGGTGAAATATTAGTTATGATGATATGTAAATATTTTGTATGGTTTATTGTATATAGCTTCTTCGGCTGGATATACGAGAGTACCTATTGTACCATTCGGAAACACAAATGGGAGAATCGTGGATTCCTATATGGACCTATTGTTCCAATCTACGGGGTAGGTGCCCTGTTGGCTTCCATTGTATTCTCAGTGCTTCCTGTCCATCAGTTGCAGCAAGCCAGCAACCTTCAGATTTTCATTGTGTGCTTCTTAGGCAGTATTGTATTGGAATATTCTACTTCCTGGATTCTAGAGAAGCTGTTTCATGCATACTGGTGGGATTACAGCAACGTTATCTGTAATATTAATGGACGGGTCTGTCTTCCTGCTTCCATTGGCTTTGGTGTGGCAGGCATTCTGGTGGTAAATGTGTTCCTCCCTATGGTAAGCAATATGACAAGCCATGTACACCCTTTGCTAATGGAGGGACTGGCTCTGGCATTTATGCTGATGTTTGGAATGGATTTGGCTCTTACGGTGTCTGCCCTGACCAATTTCGCTAAGAATTTCGCACGTATTGAAGCAGAAATCAATGACCGCATGACCTTAGCCTACGATAACTTAGAGAGCACTCTGGCTGAGAAGAAGGATACGCTGATGGAGAAGACGTCTGCTCTGTCGGAAAAAGCCTCTGCAATTACAGAAAAGGCTTCCTCTATTGCAGAGAAAGCCAGTGTTCTAACAGAACGTAAGGAAGCCTATTTGGAAAAGAAGGAGCAACGCCAGGAAGCCTCCTTTGTGCGTAAAGAGCTTCGAAGTGAGAAGGCTGCCGAGCTTCGGGAACGTCTCACCTCGGAATATTTAGAAAATCTCATGAAATCCACAAGTACTGCTCAAAAAGGTGCACTTATGCACATTCAGGGATTTAAACGGGATAAGAAATCCTCTGACAACAACAGCATCCGGGAACGTATGGTTACCATGATGAAGGAACGAAGAGAACTGAAAAAGAAATCCTCTAAATAATCTTACTTATGAAACAGAATCTGCAGAGTCGTTCCTTCGCCTACCTGGCTGTCAAGGGTTACCTTAGCATCATGAAGGGATGCTCCGTGCTTCACAATACTTAAACCCAGTCCTGTTCCCCCAGTTTCACGGGAATGGCTCTTATCCACACGATAGAAGCGTTCAAAGATACGTTCCTGATCTTCCTTGGCAATACCAATACCGGTATCCACTACCTTCCACAGAATCCCCTGTGGAGTGGTTGCAATGGTAATATCCACCTTGCCGCCGTCAATATTATAATTAATGGCATTATCGCATACATTGTACAGCATCTCATAGATAATCTGACGCATACCTGAGATAACGGCAGCCTCTCCTGAAACGGTAACTGTAACATTTTTATTTTGTGCTGATTCCTGAAGGGATTCTACAATACCCTCTGACATATCACGCAGTTCAATATCTTCTAACTCCAGCTGGAGGTTATCATCATCTAGCTTGGATAGTCTGATAATATCTTCAACTAATACGGTTAATCTTCTAGCTTCCTGATAAATGCGATTGGAGAATTCTACTGTATCCTCCGGCTTTACCATGCCATTTTTCATGATTTCTGCATAGCCTGAGATGGACATTAACGGAGTCTTTAGCTCATGGGATACATTTGCAGAAAATTCCTGACGAATGACTTCTAGCTTCTGCTTCTCTGTTACATCCATAACAAAGATAACTGCACCTGTAATTCTTCCCTCAACCTCAACAGGATTACCAATTAATTGATAGGTAAGACCTTCCACTTCAATCAGCTTATCCATTTGCCGACCTTCCAGTGCTCCTGTTACGATTTCCTTCAGGGATTGATTTCTATTGACGGTAATAATATCATGGCCTACACACTCTTCGCTGGTAATATTAAATACCTGCTGAGCCGCTTTATTAATCGATAATACTTTGTATAATCCGGTAACAATTAAGCCATCCTTCATATTTTCAGTAATCGCAAGATATTCTTCATGTTGGCTGCGGATTTCCAACATTTTCTGATCCAGCTGTCCCTTCTGCTCATCTATTCTGCGAAGAAGTGGTACCAGCTCCTCATATTCCACATCCACCAATGGTCGTTCCAAATCTAAATCATTGATTGGTGCAATCAGACGCTCTGTTGTCTTACCAATCACATACATAGACAGCAGAATGATAATCGCCAGCATTACAACTAATATTCCCAATCCTGAGAACATCATGGCATATACACTGTCTGCAGTATTTCCAACGCGAATGACCTGTCCGTTATCCAGTCGGTATGCGTAGTAGAATCCATTCTTTGACAGGGTTTCCGAGTATCTCACTGATTCTCCACTGCCCTTCTCCAAAGCATCCTGCACCTCTGGGCGGCTCAAATGGTTGTCTAATGTTGCAGCATCTGCCTGGGAATCAAACAACACATTTCCCACAGAATCAATTAACGTAACACGGCTTTCAATCCCCTGCACCAGCCCTGTATCCAGGCTTTCTGTGCCCATGGTATTTAAAGCTGATTTCAGATAGCCGGCCTCCTGCTTTACTTCTGTTCGCATCTCTGCGCTTAATTTCTGATACATGAAGATGGTAGATGCCAAAAAGGTCATCACCATTGCAAATATTACCAGAAATGTGATATTTTTAAAAATTCTTTTCTTCATATTTTATTCACCTATTCGATATCCCACGCCTCGGATTGTTTCAATGCATTTTCCACCTGCACCCAACTTCTGCCTTAATGTACGGATGTGAACATCCACGGTTCTGGTTTCACCGTCGAAGTCATAGCCCCAGATATAATTGAGCAGCTGGTCTCTCGTAAGTACCGTTCCCAAATTATCCATTAGATGCTTTAGCAGCTCATATTCCTTTAAGGTAAGCGCCACCTTCTCATCATCTACATAGACCTGGTGGGATGATAACTGTATACGAATGGAACCATAGCTCAATTCCTTGGGCTCTTCAATAATCTGAAATCTTCGAAGGACCGCTTTAATCCTGGCAATCATCTCCATCATACCAAATGGTTTGGAAATGTAATCATCAGCACCACCGTCTAATCCAATGACCTTGTCATATTCTGTTCCCTTGGCTGTTACCATAATCACTGGAATCCCCTTGGTCCTTGGGGATGTTTTCAGACGCTTTAAAATCTCCAGACCATTTTCTCCTGGAAGCATAATGTCTAAAAGAATCAGCTCTGGCAATTCCTCTGCTAATTTCTGATCCAGCTGCTTTCCATTTTCAACACCAATAGCTGAAAATCCGCTGGCTTCTAACGCATATATTTCTAATTCTCGAATGTTCTTCTCATCTTCTACACAATAAATCATATGGGTTCTCCTGCTTTGTAGATGGTTTAGATCATATCCGCATCCTTATGGGTTCCCGTAATAGAGAATTCTACCCATTCGGCAATATTGGTTGCATGATCTCCTATACGTTCATAATACTTGGCAATCATCAACATGTCCAGACTATTTTCCATAGATACCTCTGCTGACTTCATTTCTCTAGTGATTTCTTCCCGCACTTCTACAAATAAATCATCTACTTCATCATCTGTGGCAATCACCTTTCTTACCAGACCAAGATCCTGCTTCACATATGCATCTACGCTTTCTGTTACCATGCGAATGGTGATTTCTGCCATCTGGGTCAGCTTGATTTTCTCCTCTGGAAAATGTAGCTTGCAGGTCTCTACGATTTCTGCAATATCACTTGCCTGATCTCCGATACGTTCCATATCGGTAATCATTTTCAATGCTGCAGATACCTTTCTTAAATCCTTCGCTACCGGCTGCTGCTGCAGTAAGAGCTTTAGACATCTGCTTTCAATCTCCCGCTCTTCCTGGTCTATCTCTGAATCCTCTCTACGAATTTCCTTTGCCAGGGATATATCTGCTGTTTTCAGCAGGGTGCAGGTCTTAGAGATGACATTCTCACACATTGCTCCCATCTTAATTAATTCTGTATGTAAATCTTCTAACTGTCTGTCAAATCGATTTCTCATTGTTTCTTCCTCCTATACTTGGTCCTTCTTAACCAAATCTTCCTGTGATATAATCTTCTGTTTTCTTGTTCTGTGGCATAGAGAATATCTGCTCTGTTTCACCGAACTCGATTACTTCACCTAATAAGAAAAATCCGGTTTTATCTGACACACGAACTGCCTGCTGCATATTATGGGTAACCATAACAATGGTATAGTCCTTCTTCAGTTCAATTGCCAGGTCTTCAATTTTAGAGGTAGAAATTGGGTCTAGTGCTGAGGTAGGTTCATCCATTAATAATACCTCAGGCTGTACTGCTAAAGCTCTTGCAATACATAATCTCTGCTGCTGTCCGCCTGACATCCCAAGAGCACTCTGTTTCAGACGATCCTTGACTTCATCCCAGATAGCGGCCTGCTTTAAAGACTCTTCTACAATCTGGTCTAGCTTTATCTTGGAACGAATTCCATGGGTTCTAGGACCATAAGCAATATTATCATAAATGCTCATTGGAAATGGGTTTGGCTTCTGGAATACCATTCCTACTCTTTTTCTTAAGTGATTAACATCCATATTTCCGTAAATGTCTTCATCATCTAGCTTCAGGCTGCCTGTAATCTTACAGCCCTCTACCAAATCATTCATTCGGTTAATGGATTTTAACAGTGTGGATTTACCGCATCCACTAGGTCCAATAAAGGCTGTAATTTCCTTTTCTGGAATATTCATATTAATTGATTTCAGTGCCTGGAACTCTCCATAATAGAGATCCATGTTTGAAATTGTAATTTTATCCATGTATTTCATATCTCCTTTATATCACGCCTGAGCTAACTAATTGCTGGCTAATTTCTTAGCAATTGCATCAGATGCTGCGTTAATAACAACAACCAGCACCAACAATATAAACGCCGTAGCATATGCTTTATCCATATGTAAACCTTCTCTGGACAGAGAATACATATGCACTGCCAGGGTTCTTCCTGATTTCATCAACGACTCTGGAATCTGTGCTACCGTTCCTGCTGTATAGATTAATGCTGCTGTCTCACCAACGATACGTCCAATAGCCAGAATAACGCCAGAGAGAATTCCAGGAACTGCTGTTGGAAGAATTATTTTAAAGATGGTTCTCAGCTTGCCTGCACCTAATCCAAAGCTGGCCTCTCGATACATATCCGGTACCGAAATCAAAGCTTCTTCTGTAGTTCTCATGATTAATGGAAGAATCATGATAACCAGTGTCAGTGCACCAGACATCATGGAATATCCCCATTTAAAATAAGTAGAAAAGAATAAGAATCCAAACAAACCATATATAATAGAAGGAATTCCGGATAAGGTCTCTGCCGTCATTCGAATAACCTTTACTACTTTGCTGCCCTTCTTGGCATATTCTACCAGGTAAATGGCTGCGAAGATTCCCAGGGGAACTGCTATGATCAGTGAAATTCCTGTCATAATCAAGGTGTTAATCAATGCAGGCATCAAGGATACATTATCCGAGTCATAGGTCCAGGAAAACAAATCCAGGCTAAGGTTGGGCACGCCGTTTATTACAATAAAGCCTATAATAAATACTAATACTCCTATGGTTGCTATTGCTGCAATATACACAAGTAAGCGAACAAGGAAAGAGAAAGGATGTGTACGCATATATTGAATATTATTTTTCATTATTTGGCTCCTTTCTCAGCATTGCTACTGACAAATTAATAATCAGAATAAACACAAACAATACCACACCGGTAGCAATTAATGCTTCTCTGTGAAGGTCTGCTGCATATCCCATTTCCAAAACGATGTTGGAGGTTAAGGTACGGATACCTTTAAACAGTCCCTTTGGCATACTTGGCTGATTTCCAGCTACCATAATGACTGCCATGGTTTCTCCAATAGCACGGCCAATTCCCAGTACAACTGCTGCAATAATACCGGATTTGGCTGCTGGCAGAACCGTCATAAATACACTGCGTTCCTTGGTAGCTCCCAATGCCAGTGCTCCTTCATAATAAGGCACCGGTACACTACGAATGGCTGCTTCTGATACGCTGATAATGGTTGGTAAAATCATAATGCCCAAGAGAATGGAAGCGGTAAGCATGGTACTTCCATCATGACCTGTCATGTCACGCATCATTGGTACAATACATACCAGTCCGAAAAATCCATATACAACCGATGGCACACCTGCCATCAGGTTAATTGCTGCTCTACAAATCTTGTAAATTCCCTTTGGACAATAATGTGCCATAAACACAGAGGTAAATAATCCAATAGGTACTCCAATAATAATGGCTCCTGCAGTTACATAGATACTTCCTAAGATAAATGGCAGAATACCAAAGATATTGTTAGACGGTCTCCATGTCTGTCCTAATAAGAACTTAAATACACCAATTTCTTGAATTGCCGGGATACCGTTTGCAAATAAGAAGAGGCATATAAGGGCAACGGCCAGCACCGAAGCGCAGGCCGCAATTAGGAAGACAACTTTCATTCCTTTTTCTTTTAACGTTTTCATTTGTTATGCCCTCTTAGATTTCTTTATTTCACATCTTCCCAGGTTGTGATTTCTCCAAGGTAGATATTCATTACCTGCTCGGTAGTCATAGCAGTGATTCCGCTTTCGTTGTTAACGATTACTGCGATACCATCCTGTGCGATTACAGTTGCCTTAAGTCCTGCTGATGTTTCAGAATCCTTTAATTCACGGCTAGCCATACCAATGTCGCATAATCCGTCGATTGCTGACTGCATTCCTGTAGTAGAATCAGATTCCTGTACTTCAATCTTAACATTTGCATTAACTGCTCCGAATGCTTCAACTAATTTCTCCATTACTGGTGTTACAGAAGAGGAACCAGCGATTACAACATCTCCAGATGCTCCGTTGCTTGTAAATGCTTCGCCTTCACCTGCACTGATATATCCGTTATCAGTGATGATAGCCTGTCCTTCTTTACTCATAATGTAGTTAACGAAATCCTGTGCTGCTTCGCTTAAGTCATCGCCCTTAGTTGCAATGTTGAATGGACGAGCGATTTTGTAAGTTCCGTTTGCTACGTTTTCAGCTGTTGCTTCTACTCCGTCGATAGTTACTGCTGTTACAGAATCATCAAGAGATCCTAATGAGATGTATCCGATTGCATTTACATCACCAGCTACTGTTGTCATCATTACAGAAGTGCTGTTTGTGATTTTAGCATCTGTTGTGGTCAGGTCAACCTTCTCGCCGCTTTCATCTTTCTGCTCAATACCGAACAGTTCAACGAATGCTCCTCTTGTTCCTGATCCATCTTCTCTAGATACGATTGTGATGTCTCCAGCTGCTCCTGTTGCTGCTGCGTCATCTCCTGATGCTGCGTTATCGGAACCACATGCTGCAAATGAGCCTACACATAAAACGGTTGCTGCAATTAATGCTGCTACTTTTTTAAGTTTCATAAATTCAAATCTCCTTTTTCTTTCCTTGTTTTGATTTTGTTTTTGTTTGTTTACAAGGGATATCATACAGGAGGTTTGTAAAATGTATTACCAGGAGAATGTAAAATGTATGTAAAATACTGGGGGACGGTCAAACAGGGGACGGTCAAATAGTCTCTTGGTGGTACCAAACCGGTGGTTATCACAGACACGCTTTCGCTTCGGTAAGAACGCAAGGGTACTAAGCTCTCCAGCGCTTGCAGCACTGGCTCGCTAAGTGCCCGCGTTCTTACAGAGTCTGTGAGTAACCACCGGTTTGGTACCACCAAGAGGCTGTTTGACCTGGTTGGCGTGAAAAAAGGGCAACCACAAGATTTTGGTCTTGTCGATGCCCTTTTTATTCAAGGAATTTTAAATGTGCGAAGACTGATTTCATACAAGTCCACCCTGTTGGAGATATCTAATCATTCCTGCAACAATATTCATCTTTTATCCTTCACACGGTGTGCCTATTATTTTTAGAAAATCCTGCTCTGATAGGGGTTTGGAAAAATAGTAGCCCTGGAGATACTTTACCTTGCGGTTTGTTAAGAACTCCATCATTTCTTTTGTTTCTACACCTTCTACTACTATTTCGGTGTACATATCAGAGAGCATGGTTAATACGTTGCTTAGCAATATTCTTGCTGCTGTATTTTCCAGTTCTTTATTATCTTCTTTTTTAAATGCATCCCATAGAATGCTTTTATCCACTTTTATGATTTCATATTTTTCCTTCATAATCTGTGAAAGGTTGGAGTATCCTGTTCCGAAATCGTCGATGGAAAAATGAAAGCCTGCTTTTTTCAGGTTGGCAATATTTCGGTTACTCAGTTCATCGGATTTTCCCACAGCGGTCTCCGTGATTTCCAAATTGATGAAACTGCTATCTAGACCTGCCGCCTGTAATATGCTAATTAATTTTGTATCAATATCCTTTGTTGCAAGCTGTATTCCTGATATGTTGATTTCAATCAGCTCTACTCCATACTTGGAAATCTGGTTTTCCTTGATAAAATGCACGGTTTTTTCAAAGACAATCTGTCCTATTTGCTGAATCATTCCGTTCTTTTCTGCAATGGGAATAAATTCTTCTGGGGAGACATATCCTAGTTCTGTGTCATCCTTGATGCGAACAAGTGCCTCTGCACTGGTATATTTTTTCTCTACTGTATTATAAATTGGCTGATAATATACATATATGGCCTGTTCCTCTATTGATGTCTTAATAAGCTCTATGATTTTCTCCACACGCTGCTTCTTCTTCATCATAGACTCATCCAAATATACTACTCTGCATTCCTGATAGTATTTTTGCCGTGCCATAAATTCCTGTAAATCATAGATATTAACTTTATTTGTTCCATACTTTCTTGCATCTAAGATATCAACATGTATTTCTAAATTGTAGGAATCAATGCGATATGCTCTTAGTCGATTCTCCAAATTTCCGATTAAATGTTCATCGTCTCCAATGGAATCGCTTAAAAAACAGGTGAACGCATTTTGTCTGGAATGATATGCACTCAAACCGAATGCTTCCTGCATCATCTTTCTAATATCTTCCATTACCAGGTTACTTCTTTCAATTCCCAGCTCTGTTCCCATTCGTCCATAATTTTCAAACACAACTCCAACAAGTATCATTGGCTTCTTACTTTCATAGTGTTCGGAGAACATTTTCTGATATGCTGCACGGTTAAATCCGCCCACCTCAATATCTACATACATTTTCTGATTTTCAAATGATATATAAGTAATGAGTAATGTAAAGGAGACAATCAGACCAGATAACAAAATATATGGGAACATCATTTGAACACCCAAGCCACATAGCCAAAGCAGGCATTGCAGACGAATGGATACTCTCTGATAATGTGACAGGACATTATTTCTGTCAAAGGACATGAAAAATACAGCCAGCAAATATACAATGCCACATAAATATACAATATACGCCATTGGTCCATAGGAATATGTGCCATAAGGTGTCTGAACATAGTAAAGTTCTCTTCTGAGGATAACAAAAACCGAGATTAAAATAGGTATGATTTCCACCAAATACCATTTGACATTACCTCTCTTTTGTTCCTTAGACAAGATCATGATATATCTGTAATTCATAAATAGAGCCAAAACAACACTTCCGATAAAGAACTGGTGAAACATCATATTGGTTTGTTCCGGAACAGTATCCAAATGATTGGCAGTATAAACCGTGGTCATATCAAAAACCAGATTCAGGGTAGTTGCCAGGATTAATAGCATAAAATATTTCGTAGATAAGGTTTTTAGCTTAGGCATTCTTATAAAATCAATTGCGATAATAAGGAGTAATACAAATGCTGCCAGTTGAAATCGAATATTCAAATTTACCATCATATTGTATCGCTCCTTCCTAACAATTTCTATGAATTGCTGCTTATCCATTCGTAACAAAACTGTGCTCTAATTACCAAGCACAGTTTTTATTATATATTTCATTTTGCAATAAGTCCATAGTCCTACATAAATGCTATATAAAATCGCTTCCAAGTCCTTCTGCAAATCATTCCAATCACCCGCGGGCAGAGACGCACTAATCAGATATGTGTTTCCTTCCCTATTCTATATTTAGCTATTACTAAGAGTCCTATGAGCACAAAGGTATCAACAAACAATATTACTGTTACATGTTTTGCAATTCCCTGTACATAAAGAATGGTAAATATTTCTATTGATAATGCAATGAAGCACAAATAATTCGTAACATAATCTGTCACGGAATCACTTGCCATCATATTTTTTCCCAACCACCGCCAAATGTATGGACGCAAGAGAAATTTGATTATCAAACAAGCAATGGGAAAAGCAAAGATAAACCACTTATCTGCAACAGAGCTTACCGTACCCCGGCTCCATTGTATGGGAATTTCCGCAGGCAAATAGCGAAATGAGAACAATGCAATGAACGCACAGGCAACCGTCACTATTCCCCATGTGATGTTCCCACCCCACAAATAATAGAATTTGACTGTATCTAATTTGAACATCTTACTGTTTTCGCTCCAGTATTCTTTTTCATTGTCCACATACTGCTTAACATCTAAATTGTCATAATTAATTTTAGTGGGGGATGACAATATTTTATCGCACATGGTTCTTGCCGTTTCCATTTCAGACAGCTGTTGTTCCAAATTCTGTCTTTGCTTTTTCACTACATCATACAATTTTGTCTGTTTATTTGAAAGTCTGCGGATATCTTCTACCGATATGCCCAAAGTTCTAAGATATGCAATCTTTTGAATCGTCTGTATGTCTTCTTGGGAATATTCCCGGTACCCATTCTCTGTATTTCGAATTGGACTGATTAATTTTTCTTTTTCATAGAAACGAATATTTGAGCGTGTTAACCCGGTTATTTGTTCCACTTCTTTTATTGTCATTTTTCGTCCACTCCTAACCCAAAGTTCTTATGAAACACGTGATTACGTTCTTTTCATTATCACTATAAAGTATAAACAGGGTTTACAGTCAAGAAATATTTCCATACTGTGATAGCTATTCTATTTTAATCTGTTCATTTTCCGTTCCAGGATGCTCTTGAATCACTGTATAAAACAGTGTTTTATGTTCAACACCATCTTCTCCATAGGATTTGCAATAGCTAAATCTTGGGACCTGATGAAATTCTCTGACTGCAATGTAATCCGTAACTGCGAAAATGCCAAACAGCATAGCAATACATGCCAGCACACCCCATACACGGATGCTTCTTTTTATGAGAGCAGATTTCATTCCAAAATATATTCCAAATACTAAAATAATACCACCAACTATGGCATAAATGCTCCCCCAACTGCTTTCATTAGGAAAGATTGCCAGTGCAGAAATAATAATAAATACGCCAAATAGAGCAAATAAATAGCTTGCTACCTTCCGTTTTTCTATCTTTTCCTTGTGACTACTATATTCTGCCATTTTAATTGCAGTTTCTCTTGTCTCTTGATTCATTTTCTCACTTTTCCTTTCTCCATCGATAATTTCTGGTATGTTAACCTGATAGTATTCCGCCAGTTGAACCAACATGCTGATATCTGGCATATTACTTCCCGTTTCCCACCTGGATACGGTTCGACCAGCTACATTTAACTGCTCCGCCAACATTTCCTGGGTTAGATGCTTTTCTTTTCGCAGTGTTCTTAAAAACAAGCCTATTTTTTCTTGTTCCATGGGTCACTCCTCCTTTCATCCACAGCATATGCTTCCGGCATTTTCAGGTACACGACATAAAGTGAGAAAAAGTCGCATTTCCTATCTGGACACATTTGTCTATCCAACGATTCTATGTTGTTTCTGAATAAGTGGGATACCGTGTGCTGTCTTTTTCTGTAATCGCACGAAGTACCTTACAGGGAACTCCTACTGCGATTACATTTGACGGAATATTGCCTGTCACTACACTTCCGGCTCCTATAATCGTATTGTCTCCTATGGTAACGCCTGCCAAAATTGTGCTTCCAGCTCCTATCCATACGTTATTTCCTACGACGATTGGTAACGCTATTTCCATTCCTGCATTTCGTTGCTGATAATCTATGGCATGCTCTGCCGTAGTAAAACAACAATTCGGTCCAATAAAGACATGATTTCCAAATGTAACTTTTCCTCCATCCTGAATCTGACAATTTCGATTTGCGAAAAAATAATCTCCCACTGATGTTTTGTATCCATAATCTACCCAAAAAGGGGGATTTACAATTGCGTTGTCCCCCACACTCCCCAGAATCTTTTTTAACATTATGCTCTGATTAACTCGGTCGGATGGTCTTAACTGATTCAATTCATGGCATAAATCATTACATTTGCTTATTTCATTGTTGATTTCATCATTATAATTTGCATTAAATAAATAACCCGCATCACATTTTTCTTTTTCAGTCATCTTATTTTCCTCCTCATACCAATGGCTTAAATAGTGCTTACAATGTTTAAGATATAATGAACTAATTATAACATTCTTCTTATTAAATCACACTTTTCGCACTGCGAGGGCTTAATAAAAACTCTCTATTCCAATGGACATGTAATTATTATTTCTCTATATAAAACCAATTATCTAACCAGGCACTCTATTCTGTCCCCTTGCCCTAATTCTAACCAATAATAGGGCAAGGAACACAAGAAACTTCCTTCCTTAGATTTTTTCGCATTTTTTACGCTTAAATTCCCTTGGTGTTAGTCAGTAACTGGGTCGGTGTCCGTTTTATTGGTCATATTATCCTAT
>CAZYYO010000022.1:0-33802 GCA_964650965.1 uncultured Lachnospiraceae bacterium
CTACATTTATAAAAGGACAAAAAAATGAATCGGAAAATCTCTTTTAAAAAGCTCTTTGCTTCCATAACAATATCTGTAACGATAACATTAAGCCTGGTGGGATGTGCCGTTACTCCAAATAACCAGAAGGTCACCGATACCGGAGTGTATTTTGATACGGTGATTTCCATTACACTATATGGAAATGATAAATCCAAATATATCGATGAATGCTTTCAGCTGGCGGATAAATATGAGAAATATTTCAGTAATACCATTGCAAGCAGTGACATTTCCCAAATCAATGCCAACCCAGGCACTCCTGTAGAGGTACATTCAGAAACCATTTCGCTGCTTCAGGAGGGTATCAAATACGGTGAGCTTAGTAACGGTTCCTTCGATATTACATTAGGGGCATTAAGTGATTTATGGGATTTTGGAAATAATAAGGGCACCATTCCGGATGCCACCCTTATTTCCCAGGCTGTATCTACCATTGATTATCATAATATTTCCATGCAGGGAAATCAGGTAACTCTTCTTACACCAGGTGCCAAAATTGATTTAGGTGGCATTGCCAAGGGATATATTGCCGACCAGATGAAGGCTTATCTGAATGGCAAGGGAATTACCAGCGGTATTATTAATCTAGGAGGAAATGTGCTGTCGGTTGGACCAAAGGCTGACCAGGAAGCCTATACCATTGGGATTCAAAAGCCCTTTTCAGAAGATGGCTCTTCCATTGCATCAATTGAAATTACAGATGAGTCCGTGGTTACCTCCGGAACCTATCAGCGATATTTTAAGAAGAATGATGTGATATATCATCATATCTTAGATGTAACCACTGGCTATCCTTATGAAAATAATTTAGCCTCCGTTACCATTATTAATCATTCCTCTGTGGATGGGGACGGCTTAAGCACCACAGTTTTTACCATGGGCTTAGAAGCTGGAATGGAATTTGTGGAGAATTTGGAGGATACGGAAGCCATCTTTATTACCAGTGACGGAGAAATTTATTATACCTCTGGGATTGGAACAAGGATTCCATTTACCAAATTATAAAAATATGCCGGACAGATGGTTCTTTTGCTTCCTCTGTCTGGCATTCTTTTGATCTATGTGTATCTATCCTTGCTGCTGAATTTTCTGTGCTAAGCCTTCTAAATATTCCCACCGCTCCATCTTCTCCATCAGGAGCTCTTCCTGCTGTTCCTTTTCCTTTGTTAATGTATTCAGCTTTACAAAATCGCTGGTGCAGCCTAGCATTTGAGAATCAATTTCAGAGATTCGTTCTTCCAGCTGGGCGATATCCTCTTCGATGGTATCGTACTCCCGTTGCTCCTTATAGGAAAATTTCAACTTTGTTGGAGGCTTCTTCCAGGTTTCTTTGGATGTTTTCTCCACAGAAGAATTGTTATTTCCTGAATTACTCTTTCCCGCTATATTTTCTCCACCGCTTTGCTTTTCTGCCTCCATACGGGCTGCGTAATCGGAATATCCTCCCTCATGCTGGGTTAAGATTCCATTTCCGTCAAAGGAGAAAATACGCCGCACCGTTCGGTCTAAGAAATATCGGTCATGACTTACAATAATAACAATTCCATTAAAATCATCCAGATAATCCTCCAAAATATTTAAGGTGGCAATATCCAGGTCATTGGTTGGCTCGTCTAACACCAGCACATTGGGAGCCTCCATAAGAACACGAAGGAGATTCAATCGCCGCCGCTCCCCACCGGAAAGTTTCTCTATCAGACTGTATTGCTGCTCTGGTGGAAATAAAAACCGCTCCAGCATGGCAGATGCAGACACTAGGCCATCGGTGGTACGCACATATTCCGCGGTGTTTTTAATATAATCAATCACCCGCAGCTTGGGGTCCATTCGTGCAGTTTCCGGTGCGTTGGATGTTTGCTCTTCTAATTGGATTTCCTGAGAATAATAAGACAGCTTTACCGTCTGACCAATGGTAATGCAGCCTTCGTCAGGTGTCTCCATTCCCACAAGCATCTTCATTAGCGTAGTTTTGCCACATCCATTGGGTCCAATAAATCCCACCCGGTCATTTTTATTGAAAATGTATGTGAAATCGTGGATGAGCTTCTTGTCTCCATATGCTTTACAAATGTGCTCTAGCTCTACCGTTGTTTTACCAAGCCTGGAAGTGATAGAACCCATTTCCACCTGTGCATCTATGTCCGGGCTATCCTGGTCTCTTAGGTTCTCATATCGCTGGATGTGAGCCTTTTGCTTGGTAGAACGGGCTCTGGCACCTCGCTGCATCCACTGAATTTCTTTTCTAAGGATGGTCTGGCGTTTTCGCTCTGCTGCTTCTGCAAAATTCTGTCGCATAGCCTTTGCTTCTAAGAATCCAGAATAATTGGTATCATAGCTGTACAGCTTCCCCTTATCTAATTCCACAATCCGATGACACACACTATCCAGGAAATATCGGTCATGGGTAATCATTACTAGGGTTCCCCGATATTTCTTCAAGTAGTCCTCCAGCCAGTCTGCCATTTCATTGTCCAAATGATTGGTAGGCTCGTCCAAAAGAAGAATGTCTGCATCAGAAATCAGTGCAGCTACCAGTGCAAGACGTTTCCTTTGTCCACCAGATAAATGTCCCACTGCTTCTGTAAAATCTGTCACCCCTAATTTGGTGAGCATAGACTTGGCTTCGCTCTCAATAATCCAGGGGTCCTGTCTCTTTCCATGATGCTCCATAACGGCTTCCATTACCGTATGCCTGGCTTCAAACTCCGGGGTCTGGGGAAGATAGCGAACCACCGTATTGCCTGCCTTTACCACACTTCCTGTATCCGGCTCTTCCATTCCTGCAATGATTTTAAGCAGGGTGGATTTCCCGGTTCCGTTAATACCAATGACCCCCACCTTCTCACCTTCCTGGAGATAGAAGCTGGTGTTATCGAAGATTTTCCGTTGGGTGTAGATTTTTGTAATGTTTTCTATGTTTATGATGTTCATATAATATCTTCTCTGTTCTTTCTAAGTTTTAAGTAATATCTGTCCCTGTTTGATCCGTCTGTTTTAACAATCTATTGGATAACTTATACATTTCCTAGACCAGAGCATATTATAACACAAATTTCGAAGGTAATATAAAAAAATCTTCAGGAGCGTATATTCCTGAAGATTTTCTATTCTTTATTGGATGCTGTCTGCAAACTGCTTGATGGAATGTTCCATATTTAATAATTTGCCTGGTGCCCAATTATATGTTGCGTATTGCTTCTGCAAATTCTTCTCGCTGTGTGCAATTCCGCTCCCACCAGAGGTTGCAAATGCTCTCATGGTTTTACCGGTAAAATCATATTTGTCTAAAAATGTATTGATAATGGTTGGAGCCAAATCCCACCAAACGGGAAATCCTACCAAAACCTGTTCATATGCAGACAGGTCAAGTCCTGTATCCACCATTGCAGGTCTTGATTTGGAATCGTTCATTTCCACGCTGCTTCTGCTGTGCTGATCTCTCCAATTTAAATCTGCAGAGGTATATTTTACCTGTGGCTGAATTTCATACACATCTGCCTGTAATTCCTTTGCCAATTTCTCTGCTGCCTGTCTGGTTTCCCCGCTGGCACTAAAATATGCCACTAAAATCTTTTTACTCATCTTTTTCATCCTTTCTGCTTGTATGGCATTGCTATTAATTTTTACCCATTTCATAACGTAAATAGTCCATGCGTTCTAACTGCCTTTCCCGAAAATGTATATCGTCTAGGGTCTCTGTCCGCTTTTGATTTAACATTTCCATCCGTTGTGATTGGGTATCATTTCCCTCAATTAATAACTTCATATAGGTTTCTACTTCTTCTATGGAAAATCCAATATCATGAAGGGTCATAATCATACTAAGGCGTTCCATATCTTCTTCATCATATTTCCAATCACCCATCACCTGCCGCACAGCATCGCATAAACCAAAGGAATGATATTCATCTAATATTTTCTTGGGAATGCTGTATTGATGAATTACCTCATCCATTGTCATTTTGTTGTACATCGATTGTTCTGCCTTTCTGCATTCTTGATTTATTCTTATTTTAAACCCAACCGATGAATACGTCTAATGCCTATATTTTATATCATGAAATACATTTTATGTATTTCTGTTTTCTAATAATTCATGGCTATCATTTCCACTGCTTTATCCATATTTATATAAGACAAATTCATGCATAAATCATAATTTCTTGCACTGCCCCAGTGAGCATCTGCATATTCACTATAGTAAACGGCTCTTAATTTATCCATTTTACGAACCTTTTTTACCGCCTGCTCCTGAGAAATCTGATCTCTTTTAGAAACTCTTTCTGCGCGGTCAGCTTCTTCTGCAGACAGAAAAACTCGTAATAAATTTTTGCCTTTTAATACATCATCTGCTGCTCTGCCAATAATGACACAGCTTCCTTTTTCAGCAATTTCTCTAATCACTTCTCGTTCTGCATCCATTCTGATTTCATCCACAGTTTTCTGTCCAGATAAGGTACGCGTTCCCATTACCAGGGAATATAGGAAGCTGTTGGTTGCCACCTCATCATTATTTTGTATATACTCTGTGGACAATCCACTTTTCATTGCAGCCATTTCTATAATTTCCTTGTCATAGTAAGGAATATTCAGCTTCTCTGCCAGCTTCTTACCTACTTCACGACCACCTGCTCCAAATTCTCTTCCAATAGTAATAATACGATGCTCCATGCTTACATTTCCTCCTTCTTCATCTGCTGATTTAACTCACCGAATACCTTCTTCATAAATATCAGTACAAATACAAATGTTACAATATCTGCAATAGGTCCGGAAAACAGTGGACCTTCCACACCAAGTGCCAGTGGTAGGAAAAGAACCAGCGGAACACTTAGTACAAAATCTCGCAGCAATGACAAGCCCATGGACATTGCAGGCTTTCCTAATGATTGCAGGAAAATACTGGTGGACTTCTGTACACAGCATAAAATCATGGTAGACAGGAAGATGCGGAATGCCATAACTCCAAACTGATTGTATAAATCACTTTCACTTCCAAATAATCCCAGGATCTGCATTGGGAAGAATTCGAAACAAATGGTTGCTATAATACCAATACATACCTCTGCCATCATCATTTTCTTATATATTTCTTTTACCCGATCTAAGTGTCCGGCTCCATAATTATATCCTACAATAGGCTGGGCTCCGGCTGCAACACCAACCACAACAGCAATAACAATCTGGAATACCTTCATAACAATACCCACAACGGTCATAGGAATATCTGCTCCATATTGTGACAAGGCACCATATTTCACCAATACATTATTCATAACACCCATAATAATTACGATAGACAGCTGTGTAAGGAAGCTGCTGATTCCCAATGGTAAAATGTGCTTTAAAACAGAGCCCTTAATGGCAAAGCAATGAAGGTCCAGCTTAAAACTCTTAGTGTGAAACAGATAATACAGTCCTAATGCTGCTGATACAATCTGTCCTGCAATGGTAGCAATTGCTGCGCCCTTTACGCCCCAGTTCAATACAAAGATTGCTATAGGATCTAGAACGATATTTATCACACATCCCACCAGCGTAGATATCATTGCAAATTGTGGGCTTCCATCAGCTCGAATCACGGAGTTTAATCCATTGGTAAACATAAAAAACGGAATTCCTATTACAATAATATCAAAGTAGTCTCTTGCATAGGAAATATTATTTTCTGTAGCACCAAATGCATGTAAGATTCCTTCTCTGGAAATCATAAAAATAACCATTAGTATCACACTGCTTAAAACCAGCATCAAAATAGTATTTCCTGCACCCTTTCTTGTTCCTTCACTATCTTTCTTTCCCTGGCAGATACTTAAGAATGCTGCACAGCCATCTCCTAACATCAAAGCAATTGCCAATGCAATAATGGTAATTGGAAATACCACATTGGTAGCTCCATTTCCCAAATATCCAACTCCACGGCCGATAAATATCTGATCTACAATATTGTATAGTGATGATACTAATAACGACATAATACATGGAATGGAAAACTTTAACATAAGCTTTCCGATTTTTTCTTCTGCTAAATATTGATTTGCATTTTGATTCATTTTCGTCTCCTCTTTCATTTAAAATTGATTTATCATGGTCTATCCCATGGAATCTCACATAAAAAAATAGCCGTGTATGTCGGCTTTCACATACACGGCTACCACCTTTATCTACTTTACTGTATCATAATTTTGTAATGCTTCGTAATAGTTTCTTTTTCACAAATTAATTTCATTTATTACGAATGATTGTAGGGTTTTTGCACAATCATCAACATATTTTCTTGCCTCTTTCAATCACTTCTCATTATCATTTACTGATTTTAAATATTTAATAAATGCCGTTACAGCCGGTGACATAATCTGATTCTTTTTCCACGCTAAAACTGTACTGTGCTCCAGTCCAGGCTCCAAGGGAATAAATGTCAAATTCTCATACTTGGTATCCAGGTCCAGACAAACGGCAGCATCCATTCCCTGTTCTACCATGGCAGCTGCATTATATAACAGATTATAGGTAACCTTAATATTCAATTCTCCAAAAAGGTCTCCGAACCACTGATGTAATTCAGTTTTCGCAGATATTCTCTTAGGGATAAGAAGTTTTAGCTCTGTTAAATCCTCCCGTAACACTTTTTCTTTCTTAGCCAAGGGAGAATTTTTTTTCACAAGCACGCCCCATCGCTCCTTCTCATGCATTCTAACCGATTCATATTTTAACAAATCAATAGGTGCAATGAAAAGGCCAATATCAATCAGACCTTTGTCCATCTGTTCCATAATATTGTCATTATTCCCACTGAAAATATCAAAGGAAACCTTAGGATGTACCTTCATAAAATCAGACAACATTCCTGCCAGGCATTGTGAATTGCGAAATTCGCCACCTCCAATGGAAATCTCCCCGGAAACAACGTCATCATCACTAACCAGCTCTTTCTTAGTCCGCTCCGCCAGGCTTAGCAGTTCCTGTGCCCGTCTTCGCAGCATAATGCCTTCCTTGGTAAGAACAATATTGTGACTGCTTCTCTCAAAAAGCTTCACTCCTAATTCCGCTTCCAGCTGCCTCAGCTGTCTGGAAAGTGTAGGCTGGGTCACATGTAACTGCAACGCCGCCCGGGTAATATTCTCCTCCCTGGCAACCACCAAGAAATAATTCAAAGTCCGTAAATCCATCTTTGTTGATATACCTCCTGCGTATTTCTATGACATGTTTTGATAAATTCAGTATATCACAACAATCTTTAGTGTAAATATATGGTTGTACATGAGTTTCTTGGGGCCGTGTTTCCGTTATCGTTACAAGTCCCCCAAAACATAGCCATTCACAAGCATTTCTAGCCACCTGGAATCCTTTGTTTGGTGGATTTTCAACTTTATTTTTGCATCTGCCCCAGGGAGCTTAAGCTTCTTGGAGCCATGCTTCCGTTATCGTTACAAGTCCCCCAAAACAACGACTTTCGTAAGCATTTCTTACGCTTCGAATCCTCAGTTTGGTGGTTTTCATGCTTTATTTTTCCGTCTGCCCCAGTGTACCTAAGCTTCTTGGGGCCACGCTTCCGTTATCGTCATAAATCCTCCAAGACAACAATTTGCACAAGCATTTCTGCCTCTTCGAATCCTCAGTTTGGTGGTTTTCATGCTTTATTCTTCCGTCTGCCCCAGTGTACCTATGCTTCTTGGGACCACGCCTCCATTATCGTTACAAGTCCCCCAAAACAACGACTTTCGTAAGCATTTCTTACGCTTCGAATCCTTTGTTTGGAGGATTTTCTACTTTATTTTTCCACTAGCCCCAGGGAGCTTAAGCTTCTTGGGGCCACGCTTCCGTTATCGTCATAAATCCTCCAATACAACGACTTGCACAAGCATTTCTTCCGCTTTGAATCCTTTATTTGGTGGATTTTCAGCATTATTCTCCGAATAGCCCCAAATTTCCACTGAATCCAAAATCACCTACACCCAACCATACTTCTCCCATTCCGCCCCCAAAGGTGTCGCTGCGAAGCAGCCGACACCGCAACCAGCAAACGGCAAGTCCTATCGCTGTCGGTAAATGGAATGCAGATGGTGGGGCTGGTGTCCCTGGGAGGAGCATATAGAAAGAAATTAGATATGCTTAGTATTCCTTCCAGAACCAGCAATTCACAGACAGGATGTCTGTGAAAGACTTGCCTGAGCCATGGATGGCGAATGCAAGTCGGTTGCGTCCCACATTACCAATCCCCAAAAGGAATACTTAGCAAATCTTATTTCTGAATATCGCTCCTCCCAGGGACACCAGCCCCACCATCTGCCCTCCAGCTTACCCGCAGCTTACCCACCCACAGAAAAAGCTCCAGAGACCAAAATCCCTGGAGCCAAATCAAAAACTATATTCACGCAAGTCAATTTGCCAGCCGCATCTTCACACAGCCTACAGAATAATCTTCTTAGGACACTTCTCAGCACAAACGCCACATCCTGTACATTTTTCCTGATCAATATAAGCAATATTGTCAATGACATGAACCGCATCAAATTCACAATTCTTCTCACATAAATGACATCCAATACAACCAACGGAGCATGCCTTCATAACATCCTTGCCCTTATCCTTAGAGCTGCATTGAACAATATGCGCTGCATCATAAGGAACAAACTCAATTAAGTGCTTAGGACAAGCAGCAACACATTTGCCACAGGCCTTACAAGCTTCCTTATCAACCACTGCAATACCATCGATAATATGAATTGCATCGAAGGGACAAGCCTTCACACAGCTGCCATAGCCTAAGCAGCCATAATTACAAGACTTAGGACCGCCACCTGGCACATAAGCCATAGCAGAACAATCCTCTACTCCAGTATATTCGTAGTCCTGGTTTGCCTTCTCACAGGTACCGGCACATTTCACAAAGGCAACCTTGCGAACGCCTTCTTCTGCAGCAACGCCCATGATTTCACCAACCTTACTGCCAACAGGTGCGCCACCTACAGGACAACCATTTACAGGAGCTTCTCCCTTCACGATTGCTGCTGCAAGACCAGAGCAGCCTGCGTATCCACATCCACCACAGTTGTTACCGGGAAGGACATCTAGGATTGCAGTTTCTCGCTCATCAACTTCAACTTTGAACTTTTCAGCAGATACACATAGGAAAAAACCTATGAGACATCCGGTGCAGCCGACAATGACTGCAGCTAAAATTACTCCAGTAATACTCATTTGTCAGCCCTCCTATATAATTCCTGAGAATCCAAAGAATGCAATTGCCATTAATCCTGCAGTAACAAGAACAATTGCAGATCCTTTGAAAGGTCCAGGAATATCATTAAATTCAATTTTCTCACGGATACCAGCCATAATAACAATGGCAATGGTAAATCCTACAGCAGTTGCAAAACCATTTACCACACTCTGTAAGATATTGTAGCTGTTAGTTACATTCTTAAGAGCAATTCCAAGTACTGCACAGTTGGTGGTAATCAATGGAAGATACACACCCAATGCATTGTACAAGGATGGTACAGATTTCTTTAAAAACATTTCAACAAACTGAACTAACGCAGCAATAACCAGAATAAATACAATGGTCTGCAGGTAGGAAAATCCAGTTGGCTCTAAAATAAATTTGTAAATTAAGCTAGTTACAAAAGAAGAAATTGTAATAACGAAGATAACGGCTCCACCCATTCCAGCTGCTGTTTCTACCTTCTTAGAAACTCCAAGGAATGGACACAGACCTAAGAATTGGCTAAGTACAACGTTATTTACAATTGCTGATGCAACTAATATTAGTAATAATTCTTTCATGCGTACTTACCTCCTATTCTTTCTCTTCTACTTCTTTTGTTACGGTAGCTGCAGGACTTGATTTGCCGCCACAGGAACCGTTAGAACAGCTTGCACAATCTCCTGCCAAACAACCTTCTGCTGCTGGCAATGGCTTGCCCTTGGCATCTGCTTTCTTACGAACAACATTCATAAGTGCAACTAAGAATGCCAGAACGAAGAAGGCTCCAGGTGCAAGAACAAAGATTGTGATTGGTGTATATCCAGCTTTTCCAGCAGCTGCGTCAGCCAATGGAAGAATCTGGAATCCAAAAATCTGTCCTGCTCCCAGGATTTCTCTTACAATACCAATACAGGTAAGGCCGAAGGTAAATCCAAGTCCCATTCCAATACCATCGAAGATGGATGGAACCACCGGATTCTTAGAAGCATAGCTTTCTGCACGGCCTAAAATAATACAGTTTACAACGATCAAAGGAATATAAATTCCTAAGGATGCATACAAGGATGGAACAAAGCCCTGTACCAGGAACTGAACGATGGTAACAAAGGATGCCACAATAACGATAAATGCAGGCATACGAACTCTGTCCGGGATAATATTTCTTAACATGGAAATCATCATGTTAGACATAATCAGTACTACCGTAGTAGAAAGTCCCATACCCAGTCCATTTACAGCACTTGTAGTAACAGCTAAGGTAGGACACATACCCAACATTAATACGAAGGTTGGGTTCTCCTTAATAAGACCATTAAATAATCTTTCAACATTTTTATTCATTTGAAGCACCTCCTGTTATGCTGGTGAAATATGCCAATCCAGCATCAACACCATAGGTTACAGCTTTTGAGGTAATGGTTGCACCACTGATTGCTTCAATCTCAGTATCGCTGGCAGCACCACTCTTGGTTACCTCCAGTTTCGCTGCTGTTTTTCCCTTGAACTGATCCATAAATGCAGGCTCGGTAGATTTCATTCCAAGACCAGCTGTCTCACTGATTGAGGTAATGGAATATCCATTTAACACGCCCTCATTGGTAACACCCATAGAGAAGGTAATATCTCCGCCGTAACCGGCATGGGATGTTACGGTAATAACATAGCCTAAAGCATTGCCAGATGCATCCTGTGCAACAACACAGTTATTAATATCATCATCTGCAAAACCCTGAGACACTACATATTCTGTAGCAGCCTCCTGATTAAAGCTTTCGTATGGTACAAAGCTGTCTGCATCTTCAAATACTTCCTTATAGGCTGCCTGGGTAGCATCTTCCTGAGCCTTGGCAATGGGAGCTTTGGTAATTTCATAAACAAGACCTAATGCCAGACCTGAGATAACGGTAATCACTGTTAGAATCAGTGCATCCTTAATTAGCTTATTTTTCATTATTTGTCTCCCCCTTTCGTCTTAACGATTCCAAAGGCACGGGGTACGGTAACTCTTTCAATTAATGGAACTAACAGGTTACCGAAGATAATTGCATAGGATACTCCTTCTGCAGAAGCTCCGAACATACGGAACAGTCCGGTAAGAATTCCCAAGACAATACCAAATATAATCTTGCCCATTGGAGTAATTGGACTTGTTGCATAATCAGTAGCCATAAAGAATGCTCCAAGCATTAATCCACCACCGCATAATTCAGCAACCAGGAAATTCATATCCAGTCCACGTCCACCAAACAGTATTACAAATACTGCAAAGCTTACAATATAGCTTGCTGGAATCTTTAAATCAATCACTCCGGTTAAAATCAAAATAATGGCACCAATTAAAATGGCAATCACAGAGGTCTCACCGATGGTACCTGCTGTTGTTCCAAGCAGCATCTTCATGGTATCTACCGTCTCTCCACTCTTTAATAAAGCAAGAGGAGTTGCTCCTGTTACACCATCATAAGTAAAACTGGTCATAGAACCGGTAAAGGAAATCAATAGAAAACATCTTGCTCCTAACGCCGGGTTCATAAAGTTCTGACCTAAGCCTCCAAACAACATTTTCACAATTACAATGGCAAATACACTGCCGATTGCTGCTTCCCACCATGGAAGTGTATGAGGCAGGTTCAATGCCAGCAATAAACCGGTTACTACTGCACTTAAATCTGCGATAGTGCTTTTTTTATGTACTATTTTCTCAAATACCCATTCAGAAGCCACACAGAATGCAACGCATACTAAAATTAAAATCAATGCCTTATATCCAAAGTTAAATACACCAAAGGCTGCTGGAAATAATAAAGCAATAATTACATAGAACATGATGCGTCTTGTATCATCTTTTTCCCTCACATGTGGCGAGGACGCTACATTTAATAAATCACTCACAAGATTCACCTCCTTATTTTTTCTTTCTCTTATCTGCAAGAACATCTTTCTTCATGGTCTTAACAGCCTGAGCTAAATGTCTTCTTGCAGGGCAGACAAAGCTGCAGCTTCCGCATTCTACACATTCTAAGCCATACCATTTCTCAAACATATCCTTCTGTCCATGTTCTGAGAAATCTGCCAGTCTGGATGGAACCAGCTGCTCTGGGCAGGCCTCTACGCAACGACCGCAGTTAATGCAGGCAGTTGTTTCATATTTTGCCACCTCATCCTCTGTAAAGCACAGCAGTGCAGAGGTTGTTTTGGTAGTAGGAACATCCAAACCAAATAAGGAAAATCCCATCATTGGTCCACCGGCTATCATCTTCTGTGCCGGATGAAGCAATCCACCGGAAGCTTCTAACAATTCTTCATAGCTGGTACCAATGCTGATGTAGAAGTTTCTTGGCTCACATACTGCATCACCAGTAACGGTGAAAATACGATTGGTAACTGGTCTGCCAAGCTTTACAGCATTGTAAATAGCAACCAAGGTCTCTACATTATCTACAATACAGCCAGCATCTGCTGGAAGCATCTTAGAATTAATAGAACGTCCGGTTACTGCATAAATCAGCTGACGCTCTCCACCCTGTGGATACTTGGTCATTAAAGGAACAACCTTCATACGTGGTTCGTCCTTCACTAATTCGCTGATCTTAGCAATACAATCCGGCTTATTATCCTCGATACCAAATACACCCTGTGCATGCTCAAACAGCTGAAGAACAATCTTCATACCTTCTACTAATTTCTCAGGCTCTTCCACCATTCTTCTGTAATCAGATGTTAGATAAGGCTCACATTCTGCACAGTTTGCAATAATGTATTCGATTTTAGCAGGTTCCTTAGGTGAAAGCTTTACATGTGTTGGGAAACCAGCACCACCCATACCTACAACTCCGGCTTCCTTAATCTTGTCAATGATTTCCTGGTTACTTAATTCCTTTACATCTTCAACTTCTTCAAATCCAGTCTCCAGGAAATTACAATCATTTTCGATGATAATGGAATTCACCATATCACCAACAGTAACTCTTCTTGGTTCGATTGCTTTTACCGTACCGGAAACAGATGAGAAAATAGGTGAAGAAACAAAACCACCAGCTTCTGCAATCTTCTGACCCTTCAGTACCGTATCACCTACTGCAACAATAGGTGTTGCCGGAGCTCCAATATGCTGTGACAAAGGAAATACTAACTCACCCTTTGGCAGCAATTCCTTGATTGGCTTTGACTTAGATAAGTCTTTTCCATCATTTGGGTGAACTCCACCTTTAAATGTGTTTAGGCCCATGAACTGTACCCCTCTTTCTTTCTATATCTTCGTGTTTTCACACTTTGAATAAATTATATCACTTTTAAGGAAATTAGTACTTAAATCTGAAAAAATATTGTATCTTTTTGAGTACTTTTGTCATTTCTGATATAATAAAAGCAATTAGTAAACATTACAGAAAGGCATCCATATGAAAATCATCACGGACCAGATTCAAGACATACATTTAAGCAACTTTCAGCTGGAGATTCTCAGCGAAGGTTCCTGCTTTTACGATATCGAAACTACTGGCTTAATGTCTAAAAGAAACCACATTTATCTCATTGGCTGTGCCAAGCGGGAAGGCAGCTGTATTACCGTAACCCAGTTTTTCAGTGAAAATAATCAGGAAGAGGTTCTAATTCTGCAGGAATTTCTCCAATATATCAGCGACTGTACCCAGCTGATATCCTTCAATGGAATACGTTTTGATTTGCCCTTCATTATGGAACGAATGGGATATCATGGGCTTACACAGCCATTTCCTCATATCCCACAGCTAGACATCTATCAGGAATGCCGTAAAATGAAGCCCATTCTCTCCCTGCCCTCCTATAAGCAAAAATCCATCGAAGCATTTCTTGGAATTCTTCGAGAGGATATGTATAACGGGGGACAGCTGATTGAGGTATATCATAGCTATGTGGCACACCCCACCGCTGAAGCAGAACATTTACTGCTGATTCATAACAAGGAGGATGTAACAGGGATGCTTGCTCTGCTTCCTGTTCTTACCTATCGGCAGCTTCTATCCGGAGACTTTACCATTACTGATGTATCCTGCAATACATTTACCCCTTTTAACACCACCCAGGAGGCTCATGAATTAATTGTAAAGCTAAAGCCGGACATTGCCTTTCCTGCAAATGTTCGCATCAAAGGCAGTCAATGGTATGCTGCCATAAAGCCTACTGAAATTGCATTTCAAGTTCTACTGTATGAAGGAGAATTGAAATATTTCTTCCAGGATTACAAGTCCTATGACTATCTTCCCCAGGAGGATATGGCAATTCATAAAAGCCTCTCTGCATTTATGGACAATAGGCACAAAACACGTGCTACCAAAAAGAACTGCTATACCAGAAAATCTGGCTGTTTTCTTCCCATTCCTGATACATTTTGCAGCAATGCTGCCTGCTTTCAAAAAGAATGGAACGACAAACAACGCTACATAGAATATATCCCAGAGAACATTCCCAATTCTCTTTTACATGATATGATTCTTGCATATTTTCAATCCGTGATATGATAATTCTCTAAGAACCCCCCACAAAAAAAGCCCTTGGATATAAGAATATTTTCTTAAATCCAGGGGCTAATATCATGCCTATTCCATTTTAACTATGTACTTGGTAATCACATATCATTCTTTTCATAATAGAATGAATATCTTCGCTGATATCCCATGGTCTTATAATCCATAACCTGTTCTGTACTTCCAATAAACAGGATTCCCTGATTTGTCAATGCATCGGCAAATTTCTGATACACCTGATGCTTTGCCTCGTCTGTAAAATAAATCAAAACATTTCTACATACAATCAAATGACAGCCCTTAGGGTAAATATCCTTCAACAGATTATGCTCCTTAAAGGTAACACACCGCTTGATTTCATCGCTAATCTGATAGGAATTTCCAATTTGGCGAAAATATTTTCTCTTATATTCCTCAGGAACATTTGCAATGCTTTTCGCTGAATACAGTCCTCGTTTCGCAGCTTCAATCACCTGCTTGTCCAGGTCTGTGGCATAGATTTGAATATCTGATAATGGTAAATGTTTCGATAATGCCATAACAAGAGAATAGGGTTCATCTCCTGTAGAACATGCTGCACTCCAGATTTTTAAGCGACGTCCAAATTTCTTCGTCAGCTCTGGGACAAATTCATCCACCAATAGCTTCCACTGTTCCGGATTTCGATAAAATTCAGAGACGTTAATGGTAAGGAAATTAACAAACTCTTCAAATTTTTCTTTATCAGAACGCAACAACTGCACGTAGTTTTCATACGACGTGCAGTTGTTTTTTGCTACCAGAGAATCTATCCGCCGACGCATTTGCTTTTCTTTATAAGAACTTAAGTCAATTTTTGTTAACCCAAATACTTCTTTTTTAAAGCCTTCGTAATTGTCCATAGATATAATCTCTCTCACTATATTCTGTTTCTTAAATGCTGCTTATTCTTCGTTCGCTACTGCCTCAATGTCAACATCAGCAACATCACTGTCATCTTCTGTTTCTTCTGGTTCAACTAAAGCTTTCATGCTTAAGCTAATCTTTCTTTCATCTTCTCTGAATTCAAAGATCTTAGCTTCTACTTCCTGTCCAACAGATAATACGTCAGAAGGTTTCTCAACATGATCTCTGGAAATCTGGGAAACGTGAAGTAATGCATCTACACCAGGTGCAAGCTCAACGAATGCACCAAAGTCTGTCATTCTTGCAACTTTACCGGTAACAACATTTCCTACTGCAAATTTTGCAGCTGCATCATTCCAAGGATTAGCATCAGCAAATTTCATGCTAAGTGCAATCTTGTTCTCGTTAATATCCTTGATAAATACGGTAACGGTTTCGCCAACCTTGAATACCCTCTTAGGATTCTCAACTCTTCCCCATGACATTTCTGAAATGTGAAGAAGTCCGTCTGCTCCGCCTAAATCAATAAATGCACCGAAGTCAGTAACATTTTTCACTACGCCTTCAACTACGTCTCCAACGTGGATTCTTGCAAATAATTCCTTCTGAAGCTCAGCTCTCTTAGCAACTAACAGCTGCTTTCTATCACCGATGATTCTTCTTCTTCTAGGATTGAATTCTGTAATAACAAAATCAATTTCCTGACCATTGTATTTGTTCAAATCCTTTTCATAAGAATCTGATACAAGGCTTGCTGGGATGAAGATTCTTGCTTCGTCAATTACAACACTTAAACCACCATTTAATACCTGAGCAACCTTAGCGGTTAATACTTCATGGTTTTCAAATGCTTCTTCTAATCTCTTGCTACCCTTTTCAGCGGCAAGTCTCTTGTAAGAAAGTAAAACCTGGCCTTCGCCATCATTTACCTTTACAACGATAGCTTCTAAAGGATCGCCAACATTAATAACTGTTGTTAAATCAACATTTGGTTCGTTTGTATATTCACTACGTGTGATAATACCATCTGATTTGTATCCGATGTTTAATACGATCTCATCTTGCTTTACGTCGATTACGGTACCTTCAACTACCTCTCCATTTCTTATTGTTTTAAATGATTCTTCTAACATTTGTTCAAAACTCATTTCTGACATTTCTTTTGAACCTCCTCAATAATTTTGTTTGGGGTTGAAGCCCCTGCTGTAATACCTACGTTGCTAATGGATTGTAGTACCGACAAATCGAAATCTTCTTTTGTCTGTATATAGTAAGTATCTGCACATTCTTTATTACATATTTCAAATAGCTTTTGCGTATTAGAACTGCTCTTGCCTCCGATTACAAACATTGCATCTACGCGTTGTGCAATTTCTCTTGCTTCCTTCTGGCGAACTTCAGTCGCATTGCAAATCGTATTTAAAACAACTATATCATACCCTTTTTCGTCAACAATTTCAACTAATTCTTGAAATTTATTGTAGTTAAATGTCGTTTGACTGACCATACACACCTTTTCTCCCGTTTTATAAGGAAGACTTTGTGCCTCGTCATCACTGGAAATTACGGTAAAATCTTCATTTTTTACCCATCCGGTAATGCCACACACCTCCGGGTGTTTTCTGTTACCCACAATGACAATATGATACCCTTTTTCTGAATATTCTTCCACAATTCTATGAATCTTCAACACAAATGGGCAGGTTGCATCTACAATGGTAAAGCCATGCTGCTTTAAATCTTCATGTACTTTTCTGGAAATTCCATGGGAGCGAATAATGACGGTTCCTTTATCATAATGGGATAAATCTTCCCCTTCTTCTATTACATTAACTCCTTTATCCTGAAGCTCACGGATTACCTCTTCATTATGGATAATAGGACCATAGGTATAGATTGGTCCGTCCTTTTTCTCGATTTGTTCATATACAAGATCTACTGCCCGCTTTACTCCAAAACAAAATCCTGCACTTTTTGCTAACTCTATCTTCATCCTACGCCTCGTAACTAATAATATTTATATTCTTATTATTTGCATAATGCTATGATTGCATCCACAACTTGATCAATTGTCATATGAGAAGAATCTACCAATACGGCATCCTCTGCCTGCTTTAATGGAGAGTTTTCCCGATGCATGTCCCGATAGTCTCTGTCTTCAATGTCTTTTTTTATTTCTTCCAAATTACAGGTCTGTCCCTTAGCTACTAACTCATCATATCTTCTCTGTGCCCTTGCCTGTGAGCTGGCAGTAAGATACACCTTCACCTGCGCATTTGGAAGAACGCAGGTTCCAATATCTCTTCCATCCATAATCACATCTGCGCCTGCGGCAAGATTTCGCTGCAGCTCTACTAGCTTTTCTCTCACCTTCAGATATACACTGGTTGCACTGGCCATATTGCCAACCTCTTCCTGGCGAATTTGTCCATTGACATTTTCTCCATTTAATATAACCTGCTGTTCGTTGTTCTCATAGCGAATGGTAACATCCACCTGATCCACGGCTTCATTGATTGCAGCTTCATTTTCTTTATTGATGTTCTGACGAAGAAAATACAGTGCCATTGCCCGATACATGGCGCCGGTGTCTACATAGATATAGTTTAATTTCTTAGCTACTAATTTAGCGATGGTACTTTTGCCTGCGCCTGCAGGACCATCGATGGCGATATTCATACTCATTGTTTTATTTACTTCCTTTGCTTTGTTTTTTGTTGGGCTGTGACAGTTGGTCGGGTTGGGATGATTTGTTATTGCTTGTCTGATAGTTCTACGGTATGTGTAATGGATTCACAGCTTATATATCAGATTATACATAAGACCAGGTGGAAATGCTATATGTAATGTGAGGGTTTTATTTATTCCTTCGTTGTAAAACACTGCAATATATGTAATTTCTTTGTGTGCTCCTCTGCCAAGCAACTTTCGTGTGATGCTTCTTGATGGGTTTGGGGCTGGTGGTTAAATATATTGTTAAATCCTCCAAACTAGCTTCTTATGGAGCAAGTTTAGCATGGAATATTCTTCATTTTGGTGGAAATACTACGGCTTTGCAGCACCTCCCCCAAGAAGCTTAAACGCACTGGGGCTCACGGTCGAATATATCGTTAAATCCCCCAAACTGGCTTCTTATGGTGCAAGTTTGGCTTGTGATTTTCTTCATTTTGGTGGAAATACTGCGGATTTGCAGGCACCTCCCCCAAGAAGATTATATGCACTGGGGCTCACGGTCGAATATATCGTTGAATCCTCCAAACTAGCTTCTTAAGGAGGCAGTTCGGCTTGTGATATTCTTAGTTTTGGTGGAAATACTGCGGATTTGCAGGCATCTCCCCCAAGGAACTTATATTAACTTACAAGCCCCCCTCTAAGAAGATTATATACATTGGGGCTGGCGGTTAAATATATTGTTAAATTCCCCAATCTAGCTTCCTAAGGAGTAAGATTGGCTTGCGATATTCTTAGCTTTGGAGGAAATACTGCGGATTTGCAGCATCTCCCCCAAGAAGCTTATATGCGCTGGGGCCCACGGTCGAATATATCGTTAAATCCTCCAAACTAGCTTCTTAAGGAGCAAGTTTGGCCTGTGATATTCTCCATTTTGGTGGAAATAGTACGGATTTATAGGCATCTCCCCCAAGAAGCTAAAACGCACTGGGGCTCACGGTCGAATATATCGTAAATTCACCGTTTCCGTCTTCCCGCCAATTCCTACACTACATTCCCCTACACTACTCCACACTCATCCCCGCCAAGTAACCGCTGGAAAATGCAATCTGCAGATTATATCCGCCTGTCAGGGCATCCACGTCCAGGACCTCTCCTGCAAAGAACAAGCCATGCACCAGCTTGGACTCCATGGTAGAAGGGTTTACATCCTTTACGCTTACACCGCCCTGGGTAATAATAGCTTCCTTGAAGCTTCTGGTTCCATTAATTGTCATAGGAAAATGCTTTAGGAGATGAACAATCTTCTCCCTCTCTCCCCGGGTAATTTCATTCATCTTCTTTTCATCGTCCATACCTGACAGCTGAATCATTACCGGAACCATTTTGGCAGGAAGCAAGTGGGAAAACAGCTGCTTACACTGCTTGTTTTGATTCTCCTTAATTTCCCGAAGGAGCCGTTCGTCCAGCTGCTGATTAGAAAGTGCTGGCTTTAAATCAATTTCCGCGGATAATACTCGCTCCTTGTCCAACGTCTTAGCCAAACGGCTGCTGGCACTTAAGACAAGGGGGCCACTGATTCCAAAGTGGGTAAAGAGCATTTCTCCAAATTCATCATATATGAGTTTACCAGCTGCATTTTTTATCATAAGAGAAACATTTTTAAGAGACAGTCCCTGCATCTCATAAATGTAGCTTTCCTGGGTAGTAAATGGTACCAAAGCCGGAAGACGTGGTGTTACATGATGATGCAGCTCTTTTGCAAAGCGATAACCATCTCCTGTGGAGCCTGTTGTCTGGTAGGAGAAGCCTCCGGTGGCCACAATCACTGCATCACAAGGCAAAATCTTACCATTTTCAAGCACAACATTACATACTCGCCCAGCACTGGTTTCAATCCTTGCCACCCTGGTATTCAACCGAATCTCCACTCCATTCGCCTTCAATGTCCGCTGCAGGGTGTTGGTTACATCAGAGGCATGGTCTGATACGGGAAATACCCGGTTCCCCCGCTCAATCTTGTATTCCATACCACGGCTTTGGAAGAAATCCATTACCATATCATTATTAAAGGTGTATAAGGCACTGTACAGGAATTTGGGGTTGGTTACAATCTGGGAAAACAGCTCCTCCATATCAGAGGCATTGGTGAAATTGCACCTACCCTTTCCTGTAATATAGATTTTCTTTCCCAGCTTTTCATTTTGTTCTAATAGAGTGACCTTATGTCCATTTTCTGAGGCAGCAATTCCTGCCATCATGCCGGCGGCACCGCCACCAATGATAATTACATTACTCATTTTTGTCTCCTGCTTTGGTTTTCTTCTTGCCGTAACGCATCTTAATAGAATCATCTACCCGGTCAATTTCATCGCTTTCGTATACCTGGTATTCATCCCAAATATTCTCTAACATCTCCAGGGTGGATGCCACCTCATCCTGTTTCTTCATACACAAGGATACAATCAGGGCATTAATCACACTTAAAGGTGCCACCAGGGAATCTACAATAGATGCCATATCGCTTCTTGCAATCAGATTGCAGGAGGAATACAGATTCATTGGAGAATGTACACTGTCAGTTAAGGTAATTACCTTAGCACTGCGATTATTGGCAAATTCCATAGCCTTTAGGGTACGCATGGAATATCTAGGGAAGCTGATTCCAATAATTACATCTCTGCTATCAATATGAATCATCTGTTCAAACAGCTCGCTGGAATTATTGGTATGTAACAGGATAACATCCTCAAACATCAGGTTTAAATAAAAGGATAAAAAGGAAGCTAGGGGAGCACAGCTTCGAATTCCAATCACATAAATCTTTCTAGCCTTTAAAATAGTATCTACTGCCAGCTCAAAAGCATTGTCGTCAATATTTTCCAGGGTTTCCTTAATCTTCTCCGCATCTGATTGGAGCACAGATTCTAGTATTTTAGACTGGCTGATTCTTCCATAGGTAACCTCCATTCGCTGAATGGAATTTAATTTATTTCGGACCATTTCCTCTAAGGCTTTTTGAAAATCCGGATATCCCTTGTATCCCAGATTCATGGCAAATCGAACTGCGGTGGACTCACTTACCCCCACAACCTCTCCCAGCCTGGCTGCGGTTAGAAACACCGCTTTGTCATAATTATCTGTAATATAATTGGCAAGCATCTTCTGTCCTTTGCTCATGGAACTGTATTTCTCATTGATGCGATTGTTTAATTCGTTGGTATTACTCATGCTTGATTTATTCCTCCTAATATAAGTATGGTATTAAGTTTCTTATAATAGCCAGCCGTCATACTTCTCGTACCAATTTATTATAACAAAAGAAGGAAAAATCACAAGATAAACTTGCAACTTTCCCTTCATCATATTACAAATTATGCTATTTTCCCTGCATATACGACATGTGATGAACTATAACACATCTACTTCCCTTATACAGGATAAGCTCCATTTTCACCATCAGCCATGTTAGGGTCAACCTTGGTCTGCTGTGCTTCCCGATACTTGAAGAATTCTGTAGCAACCTGTGGGAACAATGCATAGCTTAATACGTCCTCATCCTGCTGCTTCCACTGCTTCATTTCAGCTTCAATCTTGTCTAATTCTGGCTCAAGAAGGTCCGCTGGTCTGCAGGTAATAGCATTCTTCTTCTCTTCTCCTAATACCTTGTCAACAACCTCTGGATTGAAAGGCTTTACAGTCTTACCATATTTTCCAAGAAGAATATCCTTGGTTTCCTTGGTAGCAACCTTGTATCTTTCACCCATTAATACGTTAAATACAGCCTGGGTTCCAACAATCTGTGAAGAAGGAGTAACAAGTGGTGGCTCGCCTAAGTCCTTACGAACACGTGGAACTTCTGCAAGAACCTCTTCGTATTTGTCTTCCTTACCCTGCTCCTTTAACTGGGATACCAGGTTAGATAACATACCGCCTGGAACCTGATATAACAGAGTCTTAATATTAACGCCTAATACCTTAGGATTCATTAATCCGCTTTCTAATGCTTCTTCTCTCATAGGTCTGAAATAATCAGCGATTTCTGCCAGCTGGTTCTGGTCTAAGCCGGTATCATAAGCAGTTCCCTTAAATGCTTCCACCATAACCTCTGTTGCAGGCTGACTGGTTCCTAAAGCAAATGGAGACATTGCAGTATCAATAATATCACATCCAGCCTCTACTGCCTTCATATAGGTCATAGAAGCCACACCGGAGGTGTAGTGAGTATGCAGCTCGATTGGAAGCTTGGTAGCATCCTTTAAGGCATGAATCAGCTCATCTGCTGCGGTAGGAACAAGAAGACCAGCCATATCCTTAATACATAAGGAATCAGCTCCCATATCCTCTACCTTTTTTGCCATTTCCATCCAGTACTCTAAGGTGTAAGCATCCCCTAAGGTGTAGCTTAATGCTACCTGAGCATGTCCCTTTTCCTTATTACAAGCACTTACTGCTGTCTGTAAGTTTCTTACATCATTTAAGCAGTCGAAAATACGAATGATATCGATTCCATTTGCAATAGATTTCTGTACGAAATACTCTACAACATCATCTGCGTAAGGACGATATCCCAGGATATTCTGTCCACGGAACAGCATCTGCAGCTTGGTATTCTTAAATCCATCACGTAATTTTCTAAGACGATCCCATGGATCTTCCTTTAAGAAGCGAAGGGATGCATCAAATGTAGCACCACCCCAGCACTCTACTGCATGATATCCAACCTTATCCATCTTGTCTACGATTGGAAGCATCTGCTCTGTTGTCATTCTTGTTGCAATCAGTGACTGATGTGCATCTCTTAATATGGTTTCCGTAATTTTTACGGGTTTCTTCATTTCTTCAGACATTTATTAACCTCCTGTAATTTGTAATGCTTCTGCGATATGCGAAGCTATTATACGCCAAAGATTGCCATAAATACACCGGCTGCTACTGCAGTACCGATAACGCCGGCAACATTTGGTCCCATTGCATGCATAAGTAAAAAGTTCGTAGGATCTTCATCTGCACCAACCTTCTGAGATACTCGTGCAGACATAGGTACCGCTGAAACACCAGCACTTCCGATCAATGGATTGATCTTGCCCTTGGTGATAAAGCATAACAGCTTACCAAACAGGACACCTGCAGCGGTACCGATTGCAAATGCAATAAGTCCAAGAATTACAATCTTAATGGTACTTAAGTTCAAGAAAGCTTCTGCACTGGTAGATGCACCTACAGAGGTTCCCAGTAGAATAACTACAATATACATAAGCGCGTTGCTTGCTGTTTCTGTCAGCTGGCGAACAACTCCACATTCCTTAAACAGGTTACCAAGCATTAACATACCAACCAATGGAGCTGTGGTAGGCAGAATCAAACATACAATAATGGTTACTACAATAGGGAATAAGATTCTCTCTAATTTAGAGACAGGTCTTAGATTCTCCATGTGAATGGACCGTTCCTTCTTGGTAGTAAATAATTTCATAATTGGTGGCTGGATAATTGGTACTAATGCCATGTAGGAATAAGCCGCCACGGCGATTGGTCCCATCAAGGCACTTTGCCCTAATCGTCCCGCCAGGAAAATTGACGTTGGTCCGTCAGCACCACCGATAATAGATACGGCAGCTGCTGCCTGATCTGAGAATCCTAAGAGGATTGCAAACAGATAAGCACTGAAGATTCCGAACTGTGCTGCTGCGCCTAACAAAAAGCTGACAGGATTCGCAATTAAAGGTCCGAAATCAGTCATAGCTCCAACACCTAAAAAGATTAAAGATGGAAGGATTGACCATTCATCTAAGGTATAAAAATAGTATAACAAACCACCCACACCATTGGATGTTTCTTCAGGGCTGGCAATAATATCCGGATAAATGTTAACCAGTAGCATACCAAAAGCGATTGGTACTAATAATAATGGTTCATATCCTTTTTTGATTGCAAGATAAAGGAACACACAGGCAACGATAATCATAACAAAATTACCACCAGTCAGATTAGCAAATGCCGTTTGATGAAGAAGGTTACTCATTGTTTCTAAAACGTAACTCATGAAAATTCCTCCTGCTTCCTGTGACTACTAGTTCATTGTTGCAAGTAATGCTCCTGCTTCAACTGCCTGACCTTCTGTTACATCAATTGATGCTACAGTACCGTCGTTAGGTGCAACAACTGGTGTCTCCATCTTCATAACTTCTAATACTAAAATAGCATCGCCTTTTTTCACTGCATCGCCGGCTTTCTTCTCTACCTTAAATACTTTTCCTGAAGCGCCTGCTTCGATTTTCACACTGCCTGCTCCCGTTGCTGCCTTTGGTGCTGCAGGTGCTGCCTTTGGTGCTGCTACAGGTGCTGCGCTGCCTGTGCTTGCTCCGGTTTCTTCTACAGTAACATCATAAACATTTCCATTTACGGTAATTGTATAATTCTTCATGATTGAATCCTCCTAATATTATCTTCTCTTAATGGAACGAACTACAAAATCATCTGTAGAAGCTCCGGTTGATGCTGCGATTGCTGCTGCAATAACTGCAACAAGTTCCAGGTCGTCTGTGGCATTTACTGCGGCTTCTTCCCGCTGTGCTACAACCACCTTCTTATCCTCATCCTGTGCTGCTCTGCCAAATTTCTTTTGTAAATATGGAATCAGATTAAATGCATAGATGACAAGGGAAATTAAAATCAGAATCAAAAACACTGTTCCAATTCCCATAAATGTATTTAAAGCAGCCTTCTGCATAGTCTCTCCAAGGGTATATACAAGCTCTACATTGATTGCCTGTACCTCCATGGAATGGGCATTAAATACATAGGTTAATTTCACATCTCTTGTGGAATAATCCATAATAAGAGATGCAGATAAGGTCTTTCCGGCCTTATCCACGGTAAAATCAGAATAGCCTACGAAATCGCCTGTCTCCGGCTTAATCTCATTCCAGCTTTCTAACATTCCCGCATATACAGCACCATCTTCCTGCTGTGAATAATAGTCGTAATATTCTTGACATTCCTGGTCTGTCAGTTCCTCTAAGGATGCTCCCATAGACTGGGCAGTCATCTCAAGCTGTGCATAGGAATATCCATTGTAGTCTACTGTTGTTGGATCCGTACCGCAGGCTACCAAAGATATCATGCAGGTCAGTACACTGACAAACAGTATGATTTTCTTCTTCATATGCTCACCTTTCTATTTTGTTCCGTGTTTCTTGTATGGTCCATCAACCCTCTTGGTAAAGAGCATCTCAAAGCCTGCAATCAGATACTTTCTTGCATCTGCCGGCTCAACAATGCGGTCAATATATCCACGTCTTGCTGCAGCTTCTACGCTGTTTTGCAGGGCATCGAATTCGGCTGCTGTCTTAGCGATTTCATCAGCAGTTCCTTCTGGACACATTACCTTAGCAGCAAGATCTGCTGGCATAACACCTACCTTAGCATCAGCAAAAGCATATACAAGATCTGCGCCTAAGGACTTGGCATTCATCATAACATAAGCAGTTCCAAAGGCTTCCTTGGTAATAAAGCCAATCTTAGCAACGGTAGCATTTGCAAGAGCATAGGTAAATCTTGCCATAGCACGGCTTAACACCTTCTCAGAGCATACAGATGCTTCAAATCCATTTACATTGGTTAATGTAAGAAGTGGAATATCAAATGCATCACAGAACTGCACGAAGTCAGCAGCCTTGTCACATCCAGCAGCTGTTAATACAGTATCAAAGGAATCCTCTCCGCTTTGCTGGCTGTTACCAACAACACCAATGGTAATGCCATTTAACTTAATAAATCCGCATACCATCTCCTTGGCATATCCGGCTTTTGCTTCTACGAAAAGGTGATTGTCTGAAATCTCAGCGGCAAATAATCTTGCATCACTTACTTTTGCTTCCAGATTTTCTGCTGCGCGATTTAAATCGTCCATGCACTCATCTACACAGCCTTCTTCCACATTGCATCCAGGTAAGATACATACCAGGTCGCGAATTGCTGTCATGATTTCCTCTGTAGAACCAACGAAATCTGCATTTCCTGCTTCTGCCTGGAATGCTGCACTTGCTGTATCCAGCTTGTCTGCACGATTTCCAGCGATTGCATCAGGAGAATTCACGAATAATTTACCCTGTGCTTCCATAAATGTAAAATCGCTGATAGAAGTAAGAACGGATAATCCACCTCCGCAGTTACCAAAAACACTCATAATCTGTGGAATTACACCAGATGCATCTACTGCTGTCTTGTAAATCATTCCAAGACTTTCCAATGCATCAACAGATTCCTGAAGGCGAACGCCTGCACAGTCTAACATTCCAATGACTGGTGCTCCCATCTTCATTGCCATCTCATATACAGTACAAATCTTCTTGGCGTGCATTTCGCCTAAGGTACCGTTTAATACAGATGCGTCCTGACTAAATACAAATACAAGATTGCCATCGATTAAACCATGGCCAATTGCAACTCCGTCAGAAGGAGTCTGCTGCTCGTTCAGGTTGAAATCTGTATTTCTTGATGTTACTGCCGCCTGTAATTCTACAAAGCTGTTCTCATCAAGGAGACTTTCAATTCTCTGAATAGCTGGGCTGTTTTTTACATTACTCATGCTACTTTCCTCCATATATTTAAATTAAAAAATTAAAAATTTCGCTATGTTAATAATAACTGTTTTCCTACCTTTAAGCAATAGGAATTGTTAAATTTTTCACTAATTTAACATAGGCTTTGAAAATTAATAATTTTTAGTTCCCTGTGATTCCGAAAAAAAATCCGAAATCTTCTCTATTATAAGGTATATGATTGGAAATATGCAACAGTTATTTAGCAAATTCCCACTCTTTTAAAATGGATTTAAAATACCAATCATAATTTCTTGCTGGATACTCCTGTTCATATACCATCTCCTGCTGACGAAAAAGCGTTTGATTGATATAAATATTACGGTATCCAGCAATGGCATTTTCCAAAACCGGTGCCTGAATTGCTTGTGGTAAATCATATTTCACATGAACCTGTTCCCAATCTGCCAACAGAATGGTTTCCTTGTTTTCCTGCGCCTTCGGGTAAATATTTCTGGAGTCTGACAAATGATAGGACTGGTTTCCCCAATCCTGCAGATCTACGGCAGGTACTGGGGATATGCTGTTATAATTCAGCTCCTGATTCTGATAATGCTCCTGTCCAAAAGAAAGCAATCGACTTGCATCCTTCCATTTATAGGTCTTATTATTTGGCCATCCACAGGCCAGAAGACTAATAATAAAATATCTTCCCTGACTTTCTATGCCGCAGGTATAACAATACCCTGCATCTCCTGTAAAACCGGTTTTACCTGCCAGCACACCCTGAACCATCGTAAGAAATGCATTGTGATTCTGGCAATGATAGGCATGACCTGTCTGATCTGTAAAATCATAGGATGCACTCTGGCATATCTTAATAAACTGCTCCTTCTTAGGCGATAAAAGCACGCAGTATCTCATGATTCGGCTTAAATCTTCTGCCGTCGTATGATGCTTTCCTCCTTCGTTTACATCATCTAATCCATTTGGGGTTATAAAGTAGCTATCCTTACAGCCGATGTCCTTGGCTTTTTGATTCATCAGCTGGGCAAATGTTTCTACATCTCCACCCACCGTCTCTGCAACCATAACAGAACTGTCGTTGTGAGATTCCAGCATCATGGAGTACAGTAAATGTTTCAACATAATTTCCGTTCCCACAGCTACGCCAAGACGAACCTTAGGTTGTCTACTGGCTCTTTCACTGGCAACACATATGGTCTGTAAATCGGCATTTTCCAAAGCAACAATACAGCTTAGAATTTTCGTTGTGCTAGCATTTGCCAAGGGAGCATTTCCATTTTTACTGTAAAGAATACGGCCTGACACTCCATCCATAAGGACCGCTGATTTGGCAAACAGCTCAGCCTCTTGTATCTTTGCATACTCTGCATTTTCATCTGGCTTATCCTGGCGTTTTTCACTTTGCACCAGGCACAGGCTTCCTTCCATTACAAATGCGATCATAAAAAGGATGATTCCCAGTAAAAGAAACCATTTATATTTTCTATTTCTATGTATCATTCTTCCCAAACAAAAAGCTTTTTACCATATATATGATAAAAAGCTTTTTCAAAGACTATTGGATTGTGTTTTCTTATTTTTTCAACATTTTTTCCATAATATTTACTCCATTTTCCATATCAGAAAATGTAGGGTAATACTCTCCCGTATTAAAACCGGTCTGAATAATGTTCTTATTCAGCTGATCGAAATGACGTAAATCCACCGGCTTGGAGAACAGGTAGCCCTGCGCAACATCACAGCCAATCTCCGTCAGGAAATTCATCTGCTCATTGGTTTCTACACCTTCACATACCACCGTTAAATCCAGCTCCTTGGCCATAGCAATCAGATAACGAAGGATGGTCTGTCCATCTTCATTTCCTGCATTTGCTGCAATGAACTTACGGTCTAGCTTCACCATGGTAATAGGCAGCTCACGAAGGAGATTCAAGGGCGAGTTCATACTGCCGAAGTTGTCAATACATAAGACAAAGCCCATGTCTGCAATTTTATTTACCGTCTCCTTCACCTGAATGCCACCGGTAGACAGGGCACTTTCCGGAAGCTCTAATACCATCATTTCCTTCTTCAGCTTGTATTTATTCAGCAGCTTCTCTAAGGTTTTGGCAAAATCCACACTGGTAAGGTGGATGGGACTGATGTTAATAATAACCAGCATGGTCTCAATCTTATTATCAATCCAACGTCGAATGGTCTTACAGCCCTCTTCCCACATGTATTCATCTAACTTCAGCATCAGATTGGTTTTCTCAAATACCGGAAGAAAGGCATAAGGAGAAAGCAATCCCTTGGTAGGATGCTCCCAACGCACCAGTGCCTCAGCGCTGATAATCTGGAAGGAATGGAGGCTGACCATAGGCTGGAGATACATAACGAATTTTCTTTCCTTCAGTGCCTCCTCCATCTCTGCACACATTTTCTTATTCTCATCAAACTGCCTTGCCATATCCATAGTAAATTCCACGTAATTATCATTGGGATTCTCTGGCTTGGTTCGCTGGGCTAGAGCAACGCAGTTTAGCATATTGGTGATGTCTACTGCATACGCAGGAACACGGTATATACCGAATTTGGTCTCCGCCATAAAGATATCAGAATACAAATGCATCCCTTCTGTAATGCCGCCAACAAAATCCATTGCACGCATCTCCTCTGACTCTCGCATTAAAACCACAAAGAGATTGGATTGCACATGCGCATATAATCCCGCCTGCCCTACTACATCCTTTAAAATATCCGCAGCAAAGCAAAGGACCTTATCTCCTTCTAAGGAACCGTAGAGACGGTTAATGGTTACAATGTTGGAGATACCAAAACCAAGCAGCACCAGATTCTCTGGATTTTCCAACATCTTCGGCGCCTCCTGCATAAAATAGTCCAGGTTACCAATCTGCGTAGTGGCATCGGTATATGCAGTTTCATTTAGCTCCTCTACCGAAGTGGAAAGCTGCTGTATCTGTACATCATCCTTATTCTTCTGCTTCTCTAAAGCGCTAATCTTCTCCTTCAGCTGTTGCCTTACGGTATCTAGGCGGTTCAAAAGAAGGAGAACGATTAATAAGAGTATGATAATTGCAATGATTAAATAATTGTTCATGGTATGGTCTCTCCTGTGTGTACAGTAAGTTATAAATCGGTCTTAAGCTTGGTAATGGTGTAAATGAAAAAGTCATTGGTTACCAGGGTACCTTCTACTGGTTTATCTCCTGAGTATACCTGAAGACTGGCCTCAACCTTGTAATTGGACAAATTCAGCTTGGATACATCTGACAGCTTCAGTTTCATTTCACGCTGGATTGGGGTTCCTGCAACACTTCCTACTCCTGCAGTATCCTCACATTTCTTAATTTCATCGGTCGTAAAAGTATAGTCCGTCGCATATCCAGACAAGCTAGCATGATTCGTATCTGTTAATGCCAGTTGTAAAGCCGCCTGCTCCTCAGGAGACACCTCTGCATATCCAGTATCGGTCTTATGATAGAACTTATAGGTTACCCGATAGGTATAGCCGGCCCACTTCTCCAACGCCGCCTCTTCTCCACTTCCGCTGATTCTCTTAAGAATATCCTGGAAGTCAAAGCTTACGGTAAATGGAATTTCATGGGCGGTCTGGGAATTCTGATAAGTATTTACTCCCAAATCCAAATAGTCATCTACATCTACCGAGAAGCCCAACTCATTTTGTACATTGGCATTCAAATCACCGGTAAAGGAATCAAGCACATTATTATTACCCATAGGATAATCCTTGTTGGAAGTACGAAGCAAATCAACACACAGATAATATTTATCCGAGTCAATGCCTGTTAAATCTGCAGTACTAAAAGCAAACTGCAGCTGAATGGACTTGGTGGTATTGCTTTCGATATCAGAAATCTGGTAATACTGCTGAATCTGCTTAAAGGTATTCAACACCGCCGTATCATCCCAGGCATTGTAGCTAGACCAATTTACACCATCTGTAGAATATCTGAAGTTGGTATTTTCCGGGAAATATACCCGGTTATTGCTGGCATCTCGAAGATATAATGCCAGCTCCAAATACTTACCATTATTCTGGCTGTCTACTACAGAACTACCCTGACTTAGCTGATTCCAATATAAATCGGATGCATCAATATGAAAGGTAATATTCGCCGATACACTTTCATTTCTTGCAATGGTTCCGCTGACAGAGGTTGCCCCTGTCTTATCCAACTGGATATTCAAGGACGGCAGGGAATCAATACTCAGACTCACCCGATTGGTTAAAATGCTCTTGGCCGTCAAGCTTTCAGACATCACCGGTTCTGCGTACATCTGGTAAGTAGTATTAGACGCGGTGGAAGTCTCAGATACCGGTTCCTTTACAACAAACAGGTACTGTTCTACTCCGGCATTGGTGTAGGTAATCGTATCATCATTCATATCTGTATAGATATAATTTCCAGCTCCATCCTCCACTCCGGCATTGACCAGATTCTTTATGGGTTTATTCACATATGCCTGTCCCGCACTATTGGTAAACTGGGAGAAGCTGACGCTCTCCACATCTGTGGCAGGTGAATAATAATAAGGCGTATTATCTGAGGTATCTATCATTGTAATAACAGTTCCCGCTGGAATCACTCTAGGCTGGGACTGACCTCCTGCTGAGGTCTCCATCATATAGAACTTCTTATTAACAGCCTCAGCTTCTGACTCATTTTGTCTGGCATTTCCATAAATGTATTCCATTAACAGGGTATACACGCTGTCATTTGCCATAATAATATTGCCGGAAACACCGTTACTTCTTATCTGGCTGGCGGACAAGACCTTGCCCTCCATCATCCTGGCAGACACATCAACTGTCATGATTTCTTCTACGAAGATTGGAAGCTGGTAGGTCTGGGTATGGGTACCATAGCTATCTGACCATGCATAGGTGAATTTTAATAAGGTGTAGCTTAGTTTATTATCGGTTAAAGAGTCGAAAGAACGGTATTTAAAGGAATAATTACCGCTACCATTATCAATTACTTGAATGCTACACTGATCACTGGTTCCCGCTTCTTGTTCTTGATTTTCTAAAGCAACTGTATCATACTCCATCCGCTTAGCTTCTACTGTAAGTTTATCTTCGCTTGTAGCTGGTGCTCCTGAAGCATTGGTCATAATCTCTGCCATATCATCCACCAACTCCTGAAGAGTTCCATTCTTAGGGCTATATACAAGCATTGGATGATTAATGGTTGCTCCTCCTGTAAATGTATAGGAATCCTTATAAGAATCCTCGAACATCTGTAATGCATCTTTTGATACATGGTAGGCGCTTGTGTATTTATTATTATCTACTGTTGTTGAACCATCTCCAGTAGGAACATCTTTGCTACCGGTAATACTATTAGTAACATTTCCGTCAATATGATTTTTCATATACGTTAGTGTTTCTTCACTGGTAAATGAATTCTTTGCTGATGTATATTCATCTCCATTATCAATGATATGACATACTTTATTACAGTCGTCTGCTGTCTGACTTACTGCACTGTTGGCACTTTGTGTGCTCTGTCTTCCAATGTCCACCACCGGAATGTTCTTCTGATTGGCTGCATAGCTTACAGTGCTGTTAAGAAAATAAATCTTGTTGCTGTCGCCTGTGATTACTTCACCAAAATAATTTCCCACAGAGTTTCCATAGGTCTCACCATATTCCTCTGCAAGCTGATTATATGTTAAGGTATTTCCACTTTCCAAGGCTGGCAAATCAGCTGCTGTAAGAGTAACATCACTTCCTGTTTCATCAGCAACAGACACATCCCGTTTTAATAGTTGTACTTCTTCTCCCCTTGCTATTACAACACCAATCTGATTGGAACTTAGGGTCAATTCATCACTATATAATTTACCTGTTCCAGAGTACATACGTCCTGCTACACCACCAACATTATATCGATCACTTGGTTGTGATGGATCAGACTCATCCAAAATTTCTGCAATTACACAATTTTTCACAGTAGAATCATATAAAAAATAGGTACCTACACCACTTGTGGAACCGAAAATACCACCAGCATTGCTGGCATGATTAGGATTACCACCGTCTCCAGACATCTTATAATTTTGAGGTGAACCATAAATGTTGCAGCCAGATATTACCAACCCTCTCACTCTGGATGTATTACTTCCTGTGCTGGGTTCATTATTTCCAACTAATCCACCTACATTTCGTCCTGTAACGGTCAGATTATTCATATTGTTTTTAATTGTTATCTCTTCGTTTTGATAAACATCAAGAACTACTTTTGTATTATAAGTTGCACCTGCAAAGCCACCGCCAAATCCCTGACTGTCAATGGTTCCTTCTGATACAGTGATACCATTTAACCTTACCCATTTATCAGAAACTGCTCCAAACACACCACCTGCAAAAAATCCGTCGATGTTGTTGTTCTGTAAAGATAAACCATCGTACGCAGACGATGATATCCCCTGAACATCTCCAGTGTCCATTCCAATAAATCCACCAGCCGCCAAATATTTATATATTTTTTTAGTTTGATCCAATCCAAAACTATATTTTGATAGATTAGATTCATACGAACTAAACCTTGCATATATGGTTATATTACTAATATTCATGGAACCGCTTAGCACCAGCGATGCTGTATTAATTCCCAGTACACCTCCAGATGCATTTTGTCCCGTACTGCTATACGCTGGGCGAAGATTCGTAACAGTTCCTCCATTTACTGTAATGTTAGACATGGTAAGTGTGTTGGTGTTAAATCCGATCACACCACCTGAGCCCTGGTCACGATCTTTGTTTAGAGATGTTATGGTAGGATTCGTTACTGTAATATCACTTATGGTAAGGTTCTGCTGATTGCGTCCTATAACACCTCCAAGACCATTGGTACCCTTATCGATATTAGATTCTGTAATTGTATTAT
>CAZYYO010000023.1:0-33298 GCA_964650965.1 uncultured Lachnospiraceae bacterium
ACGTAATAATTCAACCAATTAGTATACAAAACATTTGCGTGAGACCTCCACTGGAGAAGGGGACGGGCGGTATCCTCATCCTCTGGATAATAATTCACTGGCATATCAATGTCCAATCCCTTATCCTTATCTCTCTTGTATTCCTTGTCTAAGGTGTAACGGTCATACTCCGGGTGACCCATGACGAATATCTTGCTTCCATCCTTGGACATACATAGGAATACACCTACCTCTTCTGATTTAGCTAATACCACCAGGTCTTCACAGGCTTCGATATCGGCAGTTTCAATCTTGGTATGTCTGGAATGAGGTGCCATGAACAGGTCATCAAAGCCTCGTACCAGCGGTACCTTTCTATTTTGCACCTGGTGCTCAAAGACGCCAAATACCTTGTCCTTCATCACATGCTTTTGGATTCCATAGTGGTAATACAATCCTGCCTGGGCTCCCCAGCATAAATGAAGGGTTGAGGTTACATGGGTCTTGCTCCATTCAAAGATGTCACACATTTCCTTCCAGTAATCTACCTCTTCATATTCATATAATTCGATAGGTGCACCGGTGATGATTAATCCATCCAGATACATATCCTTCACATCACTGAAATTCTCATAGAATTTATTCAAATGACTTTTGGAGGTATTTTTGGATTCATGGCTTTCTACGGTAATGAAGGTAATATCTACCTGCAGCGGTGTATTAGACAAGGACCTTAAAAGCTGCAGTTCTGTCTCCTCCTTTAAGGGCATCAGGTTTAGGATACCAATCTCAATCGGTCTGATATCCTGGTGCATTGCACGATTTTCATCCATTACAAATATATTTTCATGTTCTAGAATTGCCTTTGCCGGCAAATCACTTTGTGTTTTAATTGGCATATTATGCCTCCCCTTTTTCTATCATTTCTAACAGCTGCTCCTCTGAGATTACAGTAACCCCCAGAGTATTTGCCTTATCTAACTTACTTCCTGCATTTTCACCTGCAAGGAGATAATCGGTCTTCTTGGATACAGAGCCGGACACCTTGCCACCATGACTTTCTATCATAGCTGCGGCATCACTTCTTCCCATACTTGGAAGGGTTCCAGTAATAACGAAGGTTTTACCGGCAAAGGTGTCATCCACTCCCTGGCTCTGCTGTGCCTGCATATTGACACCTACTGCTTTTAATTTCTCAAGAATCTCTATATTCTTCTCATCTCTAAGATATTGATAAATGCACTTGGCACTGATTTCACCAATATCATTTACCTCTGTTAATTCTTCCATGGTAGCATGTGTCAGGGCATCGATGGAGCCAAAATGTAACAGCAGTGTTTTCGCAGCTGCCTTTCCTACATTTGGAATTCCCAGGCCGGTAAAGAGACGGTAAGCATCATTATTCTTGGAGGCTTCAATCATTCCAAGAAGCTTATCGGTATTCTTTTCTTTTCCAATGATTCCCTGTTGAATCAGTTCCTCTCGATGCTCCTTAAGGCTGTAAATGTCTGCAATAGTTGCAATATACTTCTGATGCACCAGCTCTTCCACGTATGCTGCACCAAAGCCCTTAATGTCCATGGCATCCCTGCTGACAAAGTTAATAATATGCCGCTCCAGCTGGGCCGGACAGGTTGGGGAGGTACATTTAATATCTGCTGTATTTTCCTCCCGCTGTGTAGGTGCGTGACACACTGGACATTCCTTGGGAATCTGGAAGGTAACGGTTCCTTCCGGCCGAAGGTCATGAAGCACCTGTTTTACCTTGGGAATAATTTCTCCAGATTTATATACCACGATGGTATCTCCAATGCCAACCCCTAATTCATTAATAAAATCCTGGTTGTGCAGGGTGGCTCTGGAAACGGTGGTTCCACACAGGCGAATTGGTTCAAATACTGCCGTTGGCGTAATTCTTCCTGTGCGTCCTACGGATAATTCGATATCAAGAAGCCTCGTCTGCTTCTCTTCCGGCGGATACTTGTATGCAACCGCCCATCTTGGTACCTTAGATGTGGTTCCTATCTGCTCTCGTTGAGCGAAGCTGTTAATTTTTACTACAGCACCATCAATATCATATCCCAGGTTACCGCGATTCTCTCCAATTTCACAGATTGCCTGCCATACCTCTTGCGCAGTGGTACACACCTTATAATTATCAATAACACGAATCCCCTGGCTCTTCATATATTCATAGGCCTGGGTATGAGTGGTAAATTCTCGACCGATGGACTGCTGTAAATTAAAGATAAAAAGGGACAGATTTTTTTCTTTTACCACCTTGGAATCTAATTGACGCAAGGCTCCTGCTGCACAGTTTCTGGGGTTTGCAAACAGCTTCTTTCCCAGCAGCTCCTGAAGCTCGTTGGCATGTTCAAAGGCTTCATTGGACATATATACTTCCCCACGAATTTCCAGATATTCCGGTGCATCCTTCAGTCTGGTCTTTACATCTGATATAACTCTGGCATTACTGGTAACGTCCTCTCCAAAATTAATGCCGTCGCCTCTGGTTTCTGCCATAACAAGCTGTCCGTTCTCGTAACGAAGAGACATGGACAGTCCATCAATCTTGTATTCTACTACGAATTCCGGATGATCCAGTTTTTCTATCATTTCCTCCACAAAGGCTTCTACTTCTTCTTTGGAAAATACATCTAACAGACTAAGCATAGGCACATTGTGACGCACCAGAACTCCCGCTTCTCTTTTCGCAGTCCCTCCTACTCGCTTGGTAGGGGAGTTATCATCTGCATATTGGGGATACTCCTTCTCTAACTTCTTTAGCCGCTGCATCAGCATATCATATTCGTAGTCCGTTATCTCCGGTTCATCCATATTATAGTAGCGGTTAATATGGTATTCTATTGTCTCTCTTAAGGAGGTAATTTCATTTAAAATTTCCTGATTGGTTTCCATGACTGGTTCCTCTCACTTCTACTGTTGATATTTCGATTCATTGCTGGAACTTGCAATCAGCTTTTGAAGCTGTGCATATTCTTCCTGAGTTATTTCCCGATATTTTCCTTCTGGAATGTCACCTAAGGTTAGATTCATAATACGTACTCTTTGTAATTCTAAGACACGATAATCAAATAATTCACACATTCGTCGAATCTGTCGATTCAGACCCTGCGTAAGAACAATGGAAAATGTAAATTTATCTATTTTTTCCAGCCTGCATTTTCTGGTGATGGTCTTTAGCTCTCGAATGGGAACGCCATTGGACATATTCTTCAGAAATTCCCCGGTTATCGGCTTATTCACACGAACAATATATTCCTTCTCATGATAATTTCCGGCTCGCATCATCTTATTAACAATATCCCCATGATTGGTCATTAATATAAGCCCTGTAGAATCCTTGTCTAGTCGGCCTACCGGATAGATACGCACCGGGTAATGCAGGAAATCTACAATATTATCCTTTTCCCGTTTCTCTGCAGTACATACAATGCCCTTAGGTTTATTTACCAGTAGAATCACCTCTTTGGGTTTTGCCTTACTAGAAACCGGGGTACCTCGAAAAATCACCTGGTCCTGTGAGCTGACCTTCTGTCCCATAACTGCTGTGATTCCATTCACCTGTACTTCACCAGCTTCTACTGCACGGTCTGCTTCTCTTCTAGAGCATATTCCATTTTCACTTAAATATTTATTTAACCTGATTTCTTCCTGCTGACTCATGTTATATACTCCTGCGTAACAAAGGACGGAGGCCACCTAAAGCCTCCGCCACAATCAATCCTGCTTCCCTTTTATTTCAAGAACTCTGTTTTCACATATCCCTCTTTATTTCCGTAGGTTACCTTAGTCCAACCCTCTGCATAGCTCATTTGAACCGTTACCTGTGAACCGGCGTAAGCAACAGCTGTTTTAGATGCTGTCTCACTCATACTGGATCTGACATTTACGGTATTGGTAAGGGTAATCACCTGTCCCTGTGTTAAGGTTCCGGTAGTATCCTGTGGTGTTTGCGCTGCTGCTGTTGCAGCTGCCTGGTCTGCCGTTAGGTATTCACTCTTTACATATGCTCTTGTTCCGTTGAAATCAATTTTGCTCCAGCCGTCTGCATCTGCATATCTGGTTACAGCTGCACCTGCATCAATGGTTCCTAGAATATTGCCTGTCTCTGCTGCTGTATCTCTTACATTAATCTTAGCGGTTGCATATACAGTTACCTTATTGGCTTCCTCCTGGGCTGCCTGTGCCTGAGCATCTGCTGCTGCCTGGGCTTCTGCTGCTGCCTGAGCATCTGCCTGGGCCTGAGCATCTGCTGCTGCCTGTGCATCTGCTTCTGCCTGGGCCACTGCTGCCTTATAATCCTGTGCCCATTGAGAAATTGCTGCCTGCAAAGAAGTATTCACAAAGGTATTTAAGCTTTCATCCTGCAGCATTGCATCATTACATTTCTGCTGAACCTCTGCCTGAAGTGCTAAGATATCATCCTGCTGCTCATATGCGGCAATCAGTGCTGTCACATCCGGGCTCATTTCATTCTCTCCATTTGCCTGGTTAAAGGAGCTGTACGCATTGTCAATATACAGCTTGCCATCTGCATTGGTATTTACATAGAAGAAATCCAGTCCTGGTGCTGTGGTCTCAATATCCTTAAATTTAATTTCCAAATATACAGAAACCAGATAAGAATTGTTATCCAATCCTCGCTTGCTATATACCTTCAGATTATTATATTGCTCTACATACTGACTAAAGAACTGAATGTAGCTTGTCTCTGCATCAGATACCGGTGTTGCCAGTGTCTTAATGCTGTCGGTATCCCCGGCTGCATAAGCTGTATAATAATTGGTAATTAATGTATTTAATTCCTCATTAGAATCCTCTTCAAAGGATTGATATACGCCTGACATGGGATCCTTGTCTGATGCTGTTCCATCTGAACATGCATATAATACAAATACAATTCCCACAATCACTGCTACTGCAGCAAAATATCTTACGTTTTTCTTGCAAAACTCTGTTATTTTTGATAAATCCATACGATCCTCCTGGTTCTTTTCACTGGAACCTGATGCCATCATGTTATATTTCCATATATACAAAAAACCCGTAACGGGTTCTCTGTTGTAATGTAGACGACTGGATTCGAACCAGCGGTCTTCGGAGTCGGAGTCCGATGCGTTATCCAGCTACGCTACGCCTACATACGGTTTCTACAACCTTTTCTATCTTAGCAAAATGCTTCTGTAAAGTCAATGTATTCTCTGTAGAATTTCATCTGCAATTTCCATGGAATCTCTGTCATCGGTAGTTACCACCATGTCTGCCGCTGCCAGGTATTTATCCATTCTCTGGTTCATTAGCTCCGTAATTCCCTCAATGGTTTTTCTTCCCTGCAGAATTGGTCGATTCGTATCATGTGCAACGCGTTTTAACACCGTTTGTGGCGTGGCAGTCAATAGTACAATCCTGCCGCTTTCTTTCATAATTGCCACATTTTCTTCTCTCATGGCAACACCACCACCGCAGGCAACAATATGGCAGCTTTCTTTTGCGATTTCATGTAATGCCTGGGTTTCAATTTTCCGAAACTCCTCTTCTCCCTGACTTTGGAAAATATCAGGAATGGACATATGCATTTTCTTCTCAATCCAATGGTCGGTATCAATAATATTCTGTTCACATTTTTGGGCAATGGCCCGGGCAACCGTACTTTTTCCTGTGCCCATAAATCCAATTAAATATATATTCTTCATTTTCTACTCCACATAATTATGATGCATAAAATCCAGTGCCCGCTGCAATTCTTCCATAGGAAGCTGTCCCGGTGCACTGCATTCCCCCATCGTTCCAAAGGTAACACAGGAGCCAAACACCTCTCCACTGATTCTGCTAATCATCCCCAGCTTTCCCATAGACATGGTAATAATTGGAGTTTCCTTATATTCTTCATAAAAGTCATTGGTTACTTTCAGCAAATCCAGCACATCAGATACACTCTGGGGCATCACCGCCAGCTTTACAATATCTGCATCTCCCTCTGCCATCTGCTGAAGCAGCATATTCATCACCGCTATTGAAGGTGTCTCGTGAAAATCATGGTGGGAAGAAATAACAATCTGTCCTTCCTTTTGTAAATGGTGAATCACGGCTCTTGGCTGGTCCATTTCAAAGAACTCCACATCCATCATATCCCCACAGTGGCTTTCTCCAATCAGCTCTAGCGTATGTATCAGTGCTTTTCCTGTCAGCGTCCCTTTCCCGCCCTGACTGGTAGAGCGAATGGTCACCAACAGAACGGTATTCTTACAAATCTCCTTCAGCTGTCTAAGAACCTCCAAAGTAGCCTCATCATTACATAAATCCTGGTAATAATCTGCTCTCCACTCCAGCATCACTCCACCGGCTTCTATCAGCCGTTTTGCCTCAGATAGTATCATCTCTTTCTCTGATGCCATAATAGGCAGGCAAATCAAGGGTTTGTTATTATCAATGGTATGTCCTTTTATATGAATCTCTCGTCGCAAGCTTATATCCTCCGTGTCATGGTTTTCTATAGTATAAATCACCAGAAATTTGGGTGCAAGGGTTTGACACATTTTTTATTATCCATTATTATGATACCAGTGTAAAAATAAGTATACACCCTATAGAAGGAACATATTATGAGCTATCAAATTACCGGACATACCAGACTAACAGGTTTGCTGGGGCATCCTGTGGCACACTCCATTTCCCCGCAAATGCATAATGAAGCATTTCGTACGCTGGGACTGGATTACGCTTATCTGGCCTTTGATATTACCCCAGAGCAGCTAGCGGATACCGTCAAGGGACTGCTTGCCATGAATGCAAGAGGCTTTAATTTAACCATGCCTTTTAAGACGCAAATCATTCCATATCTAGATGACTTGTCCCAGGCCGCCCGTCTGTCTCACTCTGTGAACACTGTGGTAAATGAAGATGGTCGACTGATTGGTCACACCACAGACGGTGTAGGCTATATGAATTCTGTGAAGGATGCCGGCGTTAACATCATTGGGAAGAAAATGGTACTGTTAGGTGCCGGTGGTGCAGCCACTTCGATTATCACACAAGCTGCATTAGACGGTGTATCTGCCATTTCTGTATTTAAAAGGAGGAATACCTCCTTTCATGAGACAGAAGCCTTCGCCGCTGCCATTACCAAAAGTACCGGCTGCCAGGTTCATGTATATGATATGAAAGATACCTATCAGCTGAAAGAAGAAATTGACCGCAGTGCTATTCTTGTAAACGCTACCAACGTAGGTATGGGAGAGGATCACACCTCCTTAGTACCGAAGGAATATCTAAGACCTGAGCTGGTGGTAAGTGATATTATTTACAATCCATTTATGACCAAGCTTCTTTCCGATGCTTCTGATTGTGGATGTACCTATTTTAACGGCTTATATATGCTGCTGTTCCAGGGAGCCGAAAGCTTCCGTTTATGGACCAATGCAGAGATGCCTATTGAACATATAAAGACAACATGCTTTTCATAAAGAAGCATCCATACAAGGAGGATAAAATGAGTTTCCAATATTTAAAAGAAATGCCAAGCCCCAAAGAAATCAAAGAAAGCTATCCACTGTCTCCTGCCCTTACCGCACTGAAAGCAGACAGGGATGCACAAATCAGTGATATTATCACCGGAAAGGATGACCGATTCCTGGTAATCATTGGTCCCTGCTCCGCTGACAACGAAGACAGCGTATGTGACTATGTCAGCCGCCTTACTGCTGTACAGGAGAAGGTAAAGGACCGGGTCTTAATTGTTCCACGTGTTTATACCAACAAGCCCCGTACCACCGGCGAAGGCTACAAGGGAATTGCTTCCCAGCCAGACCCGTTAAAAGCACCTGACATGGTAGAAGGACTGATTGCCATGCGGAAAATGCATATTCACGCCATTGAAGCCAGCGGTATGACCTGTGCTGATGAAATGCTGTATCCGGAGAACTGGGGCTATGTAGAAGACCTGCTCTCCTACGTTGCCATTGGTGCCCGTTCCGTAGAGGACCAGCATCACCGTCTTACCGTCAGCGGCTTTGATGTGGCCAGTGGTATGAAAAATCCCACCAGCGGCGACTTCTCTGTTATGTTAAATTCAGTGTACGCTGCGCAGCATCCTCATCACTTTACCTTTGCAGGTCACGAAGTAAAGACTACCGGAAATCCTCTGGCACATACCATCCTTCGTGGTGCAGTCAGCAAGCATGGGAACAGTGTGCAGAATTATCACTATGAGGATCTGACCCGTCTAAGCCAAATGTATGCTCAGATGGATCTGGTAAATCCTGCATGTATCGTAGATGCCAACCACTCCAACTCCAATAAGCAGTTCGCTCAACAGGTTCGTATTGTGCGGGAGGTTATGATGAGTCGTAAGTTCTCTTCCGATATTAGACAGCTGGTGAAGGGTGTAATGATAGAAAGCTATATTGAAGAAGGCTGTCAGAAGATTTCCGACAACCAGGTATACGGCAAATCCATCACCGACCCTTGTCTTGGATGGACAGACAGTGAGAAGCTGATTTATACCATTGCAGATTTGAACGAATAATCGATAGGAAATATGCCATACAGCTTAATGCAAAAAGGATTCCCAGAAAGCCTCCCTGCAAAGGACAGTTTTCTGGGAATCCTTTTATATTGTAAGATACTTCTGCTTCATGGAACCCGTTCCTGCTACTTGGTCAGCCGATTCATGAGCCCAGCTCTTTGCTCCTTGCGTCTTGCCTGAATAGAATATATGGTAGGCACTACCACAATGGTAAGCACGGTAGAGAACATCAGTCCAAATAACAAGGTAACTGCCATAGGACTGGTCATTGGGTCATTTGCAATAATCAGCGGCACTAATCCAATGCATGTAGTTATGCTAGATAACATAATGGGTCGGAATCGCAGATCTACTGCCAATTCACAGGCCTCTTCAATGCCTGCACCTTCTCTTCGCTTAGCATCAATCACCTCTATCAACAGAATACCGTTATTTACAACAATACCAAAGAGGGAAATCAATCCCAATAACGCCATAACCTGAATGTCCATTTTAAGTATCCACAAGCCAAGGCAACAGCCAATCAGACTTAACGGAATACTGGTAAGTACATTTAACGGTTTCGAAAAATCCTTAAATTGCAACAGTAAAATGATATAGATAACCAGTACTGCAACAATGGCTGCTTTCGCAAGATCTATCATAAGGCTGGACATATTGCTCATCTCACCTAATTCCACAATATTCATTCCATCTGTATCCATCTTAGCCAAATAATTTTCTTCAAATTCTGTCTCAATATTGCCGGATACATATCCAGACTGAACATCTGACAACACTTCTACATATCGTTTTCCATCATAATGATTAATCTGAGGAACGGTAGGTTCTAAGGTAATATCTGCCACCTGCCCCAACAATACTTTCGTTTCACTCATGGAACCGCAGATAGGCAGTTCTTTTAATTCATCTAAGCTGTCTACTTTACATCGTACTACAATATCCATTTCCTTATCAGATGCTGTATAGGTGGATGCAGTAGCTCCCATTAAGGAGGTATTCAACTGTTTGATCACATCATACTTTAATAATCCATAGCTTGAAAGTAATTCGCTGTCTAAGTTCACCTTATACTGATATTGCGGAACTACTTCTGTATCTCTCACATTCTCTGTTCCATCTATTTTCTCAAGTGCACTCATCATTTCCTGTGCCAGGGCATTGATTTCATTGGTGTCATCCCCGGACACATTATAGACAATCTTCGCTGCTGTAGGCATAGAATATTCAAGACATTTCACTTCAATGGTAGCTCCAGCAATGGATTGATCAATCTTACTTTGAATCTCTGCGGCTGCCTGTTCGGTACTACCAAGCTTCTTCAGCGCCTTTGTGTCTAGCTGCACCATAACACGACCAACATTATCTGCGTCTGTCAGAGAAGGTACCGTTAGAAAGAAGCTTGGCAATCCTCCTCCAATCGCTGCCGTATAGTGATCTACCAGCTCATCCTCTGATAGGATATCACCAATTTCATCCACAATTTGTCCGGTGGTCTCCAGATTCATTGTCTCTCCCTTTACATCCACATAGATAATTGGTTTGGATGCGTATGGGAAGAACTGCATTCCTAACTGCGTTACCAAAAATGCTGCAATCGCCAAGGTTGCAAAACATCCAACCAGGGTTCTTACCGGATATGTAATTCCTATATGCAAAGCCTTTTTAAATGCTTTTCTTGCTGGGCTGACCCGATTGGCTTTTTCTGCCGGCTCAGGGGTAAAGAAGAAATAAGCCAATACAGGAATGCCGCACATTGCCATAAGATAACTGGCACAAAGAGAGGCAATCACAACGGTTGGAATGGTTCCTGCCACTGCTCCAACTACACCTGGAACAAAGTATATGGTACCAAAGGTCACAATGGTTGTTAATGTACTGGTAAGTACTGGAAGCCAGGTTTCCTTAACTCCCTGAATAATTGCCTGTGTCTTCTCGATTCCATCATTTAGATTCTGCTGAATTGCTTCACTAATTACCACTGCATTATCCACCAAAATACCAAGGCTTACAATCAGTGCCGCAATGGAAATAAACTGGAATTCTATTCCCAGAAGATTCATGACGATAAATGTCACTAGAATACTCACCGGAAGCGCCGTGCTGATAACCAATGCATTACGCATTCTTACTCCCAGCATAACGACAATCATAATCAATGCAATCGACTCTAGGAGGTTCATCAGAAAGCTGTTAATATTATTTTCAATATCCTCAGGGGCGTACATTACTTCATGGAAGATTAAATCCTCTGGCAGCGAATCCTTTAATGCATCTATTTCTTTTCTTAAATCTTTTCCAATATTAACTGCATTAACGCCTTCATCAAACTTTCCTACCAGAAGAATTCCTTCTCTTCCGTCTTGAAGGTAATATTTCTCACTGGTATCCTCCACATATACATTGGCCACATCCTTTAGCTTTACAAAGGAAAGTCCTTCTTCCCCACCGCCTACAACTGTATTCTCAATATCTGCAAGGCTTTCGAAAAGGCCACTGCTAGATACCGTTACCGTTCCAGTGTCATAGGAAATACTTCCTGCCGGAATCGACAAATTCTGTGCCTGCATAAGAGACAGTACATTTTCAATGGAGATGCCATAAGACTGCATCTTCTGAATATCTGCTTCTACAACAACCTGCTTCTCCTTTTCACCATAGATGGTAACAGAATCCACATGATTCACTGCCTCTAAGGCATCCTGAATGGTCTGACCATAGCTTACCAGCTCCTCCTGACTGTAGGTATCACTAGACAAGCTGATAATAAACTGATTATTTGCCACAAGATTGGTGTTAATTGCAGACTCCATACAGGTATCCGGCAGACTATCCTGTACATCAGACACGGTCTGTCGAAGCTCTGCCTCTACATCATCTAAGGTTACGTCATCCTGATAATACACGATAATTGCACTGGCACTATCCATACTCATACTGGTGGTGTAATCCAGATGTTCCAGCTGGTCAATCTTCTCCTCCAGCTTATCTGTAACAAATTCTTCCACCTCTTCCGGAGACGCTCCTGGATAGACGGTGGTAACTACTGCTACCGCTACGGTTGTATCTGGATTCTCCTGCTTTGGTATTACATAATAGCTATAAATACCTACTGCAATAATAATAAATAGAAAGAACACAACAATAACTTTATTTCGTAATAATACTTTGGTAATCTTCTCCATGCTGCCTCCTACTGTTCCTGCTTGCTTGCCTGATCATATGATACAGCACTTCCGGTTCTTACTAACTTCATTCCTTCGCAGATGATCAAATCTCCAGGATTGGTTCCGGTGACCATAACCATGTCATTATTCATTTCTGCTATTTCTATGTATTCACGTTTGGCACGACCGTCTTCTACCACATAGACGTAATCATTTCCATCATTTAATATAACAGAAAGCGGAAGCCAGATTCCCAAACGTTCTCCAATGTTAATTTTCACCGTCGCCAGCTCTCCTAAATAAAAATCTGCATTGGCTGTATCAATGGTGACATTGGTGGTATAGGTACGGCTGTTTTCATCTGGCATTAATCCAATATCCTTAATTTTTCCAGTAAAAGAAGCCCCATTTACCACAATATCTGCTGGCATTCCTGCAGAAAGATTGGCAATATCACTTTGGGATACCCCAAAGCTTGCTACCACCTTGTGGCTTCCAAGGATAACTGCTGGGGATATGGGCGTTGCCACACCACCCTCTGTAGCCATAACCTCAATAACATATCCGTCATTTTGTGCTTTTAACGTACAATCATCCACTGCCTCCTGGGCACTGGCATAATTATTCTGGGCAGAATCATAATTGGCCTGTGCATTGGTTAATGCATCTGTTGCTGAATCCAGACGCTCCTTTTGGGTCTTTGCCTCAGTAGAAGATGCACCTTCCTTCACCTTCTTGTCGTAGGCCTGCTGGGCGGAATCCACACTTTGGTTATAAGCTTCCAACGTGGTTCTTGCGCTGGTAACCTCCTGCTGCTTCTTCCAGTAGGCAGAGCTGGTGGTGCCACTAATTCCACTGTTGCTGATTTCATCTAATTCTGTTTCTAACTGGGTTACCTTTATCTGCTGTTCGTCACGTTTTTTGATGGCATCCTCTAAATTTTCCTTCTCGCTTTCAGAATTACATGCATCCTCATAATCCTTTAATGCATTGTCATAGCTTCTTTGAGAGGATCTTAAGGTATTTTCTGAAATACTGAGATTGTTGCTGCTAGTATCTAACTGCCTTCTGGCGTCGGTATCGTCAATCATGGCAAGGGCTTGCCCTGCATGAACCGTGTCCCCCACCTGTACATAGATTTCCTTTACATTTCCAATCGATGAGAAAGTGGACTGCTCGATTACTTCTGGTTGAACTAGACCTGTGTAGGTAAGGGTTACATCGCTTCCGGTTTCTCCTGCTTCCATAGTCGCAACCTGGTATACCTTCTCCTCCTTTTCCACCTTTTTTTCTTTAGAATTGCCAATTGCCATCCAGACAATTACAGCAAGCACTGCAACTGCCCCGATGGCAACCCACATTTTCTTATTCTTTAATACTTTTGTCATCTCATTCTTCCTCTTTCATCCAAGCGCTCATATTTCTAACAATATGCTTTATTATATCAAAGAGGATTTTTAGAAACAACTGAAAGCTTATTAACTTTTTATAAACTTTATCATGCTTCAGGGTGGAGTGGAACAAAGTTCAGCTCACTTCCATGTATCTTTAACCACTGCTTTCGCTCCTGGTAATCGGGAAGAACCTTCGCTACCTCCTCCCAGAATTCTTTCGAATGATTCATCTGCTTTCTATGACACAGCTCATGTACAATAACGTAATCTAACACCTCTTCCGGTGCCTGCATCAGCAGACAATTGAAGTTTAGATTCCCCTTACTGCTGCAGCTTCCCCATCTGGTTTTCTGATGGCGCATGGTGATGCGTCCGTAAGTAACTTGCATCCTGTGTGCATAATATGCCACCTTGTCTGGAATATATCGAACTGCCTCTTGCTTAAGCTTTGCTATTTCTTCCGGGGTTAGCTCACGGTGTTGTTGGGTAACGGCGGCTTCCCTTCGCAGCTTCTCAAGGTGTCTGGCAATCCAATCTGCCTTGTCCTGAACAACTTCATTAATTTCCTTTTGGGATAAATGATAGGGTGCCCGTATCAGCACCCTCTCATCCTTGGTAATCTGGATAGAAATACTTCTTCGATTACTACGTATAATTTCAATCTGCATTCTTACGCTTCATGTGCTCCTTCAAACAGCTTTACCGTATTCTTGTACACAGCATTTCCCGTTTCCTGCTTCAGCTGCTTCACCAGCTGGATATTGTAGTTCTGTTTATCCTTCTGGTTAACAAAGGCACGATATACCTTGGTATAATCACTGGGCTTTAACCCTAAATCCTTCACACTGTTACGAATAGCCTTCTTCTGAGCCTCCGTAATTTTAGGAAGGGCTCTGGTTGTGCTGGAAGATTCTTGTTTGGCTATCACCGGCTGGTTCATCTCACGGTTTTCTACTTCCGGTTTCACCACATCTGACTGAGGTGTTTCTGGTATAGCAGTATGATTCTTAACCTCTGGTTTGGCTTCTGACTTCTTTTGTTCTGTGCTCTTATTAGCATTTTTACCGGTTTTCTTCTTGGCTTTCTTCTCCACCGGCTTTAACTGAATCTGCTCTCTGCGAAGGAAGCTCAGCTTCTTTCCGGCAATATTATCTCCATTCCACAAATCTAACACGGATTCAAATCCGGTATCCTTGCTGATAATAATATACTCTGTCTGCTTGGTGGTTCCTACCATATATCCTGTCATGGCAGCCAGCTGGAAATCCAAATAATTTTTTCCGGTCCGTTCAATCTTAAGATATTGCACCTTAGCTCCGGACTTGGCAATATCAATGTGAAGCTCCATGGGAATCGTGGAAGCACTGTTTCCATAGAACATAATCACTTCATCTGCCGGGGTAAGCTTATCAATCCCCTTTAGTCCTGCATAATGCACATTTTCATAATCAATTAGGTATACACTCATGTAATATTTCCTTCTTTTCTAGATTTCATTTTCTATTTTTGTTTAGACCATTCCAAACAATCACGTGATAATCTATAGTAAATATAGCATGATTGAATATTTTTTACAAATTGGTATATCCCATAAGGTATTCATCCACTTCTCTGGCACAGTCTCTTCCCTGCTTAATTGCCTTTACAACCAGGGACTGACCGGTGTGCATATCACCTGCGGTAAATACTCCTGGAACACAGGTAGCAAAAGAATCCTCCTGGGTCTTTACATTGGTGCGTTCATTTACCTGCACCTGAAATGCATCTGTCACATATTTCTCACTGCCTAAAAATCCTGCAGCAATCAAAACCAGCTGACAGGGAACCTCCTGCTCCGAACCGGATACCGGCACCATCATTCTTCTTCCTGTCTTCTCGTCTATTTGAGACTCTAAGGATACCAGTACTGCCTTGGTAAGATTGCCCTTCTTATCCTGAATGAATTCCTTTACCGTTGTGGTATAGATTCTTGGGTCATGTCCAAAAACTGCAATCGCTTCCTCCTGACCATAATCCGTTTTGCACACCAGGGGCCACTGAGGCCATGGATTACTTTCGGCTCTTTCCTCCGGTGCCTTAGGCATCATTTCCAATTGGGTAATGGACTTGCAGCCATGGCGAATACAGGTTCCTACACAATCATTTCCTGTGTCACCACCGCCAATAACAATCACATCCTTATCCTTGGCGGAAATAAAGGTACCAGGCTTTAAGTCACTGTCTAGCAAACTCTTGGTGGTAGAGGTTAGAAAATCCACTGCATAATAAATTCCCTTGGCATCTCTTCCCGGAGCGTTAATATCTCTGGGATTGGAAGCTCCGCAGGCAAGAACCACGGCATCATATTCATCTAATAGCTTTTTAGCCTTTACATCACTTCCTACATTTGCGTTAGTCACAAAGGTAACCCCTTCCGCTTCCATAACAGAAAGCTTCCGGTCAATAATCTGCTTTTCCAACTTCATATTGGGAATTCCGTAACGAAGCAAGCCTCCAATCCGGTCGCTTCTCTCATATACCGTTACCATATGTCCCCGGGTGTTCAGTTGGTCTGCTACTGCCAGTCCGCTAGGGCCGGAGCCAACCACTGCAATCTTCTTTCCGGTTCTGGTTTCCGGAGGCTTTGGTCCGGCCAATCCATTTTCATAAGCGTATTCAATAATGGCATGCTCATTTTCCCTGGTAGTGACTGCAGCTCCATTTAATCCACAGGTGCAGGCCTTCTCACAAAGTGCCGGGCAAACTCGACTGGTAAATTCCGGGAAATTACTTGTCTTATGTAATCTATGATATGCCATTTCCCAATTTCCCTGGTACACCAGGTCATTCCACTCTGGAATCAAATTGTGCAGAGGACATCCTGAGGTCATCCCCTTTATATTCATGCCTGACTGGCAGAAGGGAACACCACATTCCATACATCTTGCTCCCTGTCGCTGCTGTTCCTCTGTGGACAGTGGAACATGAAATTCATTAAAGTTCTTTATTCTTTCACTGGGAGCAGCGGCACTGGCTTCCTTCCGCTGATACTCCATAAATCCTGTTGCTTTTCCCATGGTATCCCTCCTTATTTCGTAAGTGCATTAAATGCTTCAATCTGTGCCTGCTCGCTGCTTAATCCTTTTTCTTCCATTTGAACAATTGTCATCATCATTTTCTTATAATCATGAGGAACAATTTTCTTGAATTTTGGAAGATAGGCGCTGAAATTATCATAGATTTCTTTGCCCTTCTTGGAATTGGTATAGGCAACATGCTCTGTAATAATGTCTTTTAGCTCTAAAACATCATACTTATCTGTTACAGGCTCAAGAGATACCATTTGTTTATTCAGTTTCTTGTATAAGGATGCATCTTCGTCTAGCACATAAGCAATTCCACCGCTCATACCGGCAGCAAAATTCTTGCCGGTTGCTCCTAATACCACAACACGACCTCCTGTCATGTACTCGCAGCCATGGTCGCCACAGCCTTCTACAACTGCTGTAGCCCCGGAATTACGAACGCAGAACCGCTCTCCGGCAACACCATTAATAAAGGCTTTTCCGCTGGTAGCTCCGTAAAGTGCTACATTTCCAATAATAATATTGTCATCCTCCTGGTAAGCTGCTCCAATTTGTGGGTATACTACCAGCTTACCGCCAGACAATCCCTTACCGAAATAATCGTTGCTGTCTCCCACTAATTCCAGTGTCAGACCTTGAGGGATAAATGCTCCAAAGCTTTGTCCACCGGCTCCATGACACTTTATCGTAAAGGTATCCTCTGGCAGACTTTCTCCAAAGCGTCTTGTGATTTCTGCACCAAATAAGGTTCCTACCGCCCGGTCTGTGTTGGTTACATCAATTTCAAGTCCCTTACGGCTGCCATCCTCTAATGCCTTTTGTAATTGCTTTAACAGTATTTTCTCATCTACCGTTTTCTCCAGTTGGAAATCATATACATTTTTCTTATTGTACACAATGGCTCCACCCTTACCAGCAAATGGATTGTTCAAAATTGGGGTTAAATCTATCTTGGCATTTCTTCCTTCTCGGGCAGATTCCTTTACCTGAAGAAGGTCGGTTCTTCCCACCAGCTCATCCACGGTACGAACCCCTAGCTTGGCCATATATTCTCTCAGCTCCTGAGCAATAAACTTCATGAAGTTCACCACATACTCCGGCTTTCCTGCAAAGCGCTTTCTCAGCTCTGGATTCTGGGTGGCAATTCCTACCGGACAGGTATCTAAATTGCACACACGCATCATAACGCAGCCCATAGTGACCAGTGGTGCTGTTGCAAATCCAAACTCCTCTGCACCCAGCATAGCGGCTATGGCAACATCTCTGCCGCTCATAAGCTTTCCATCGGTCTCAATCACTACCTTATTACGCAGTCCGTTCATGGTCAGGGTCTGATGTGCTTCTGCCAGCCCCAGCTCCCAAGGAAGACCTGCATTATGAATAGAGCTTCTTGGTGCAGCACCGGTTCCTCCATCATATCCGGAAATCAGTATGACCTGTGCTCCTGCTTTAGCAACACCACTGGCTACGGTTCCAACTCCAGCTTCAGATACCAGCTTCACGGATATTCTTGCATCCTTGTTGGCATTCTTAAGGTCATAGATGAGCTCCGCCAAATCCTCGATGGAATAAATATCGTGATGAGGTGGAGGAGAAATCAAGGACACGCCTGGTGTGGATAATCTGGTTTTTGCAATCCAGGGATATACCTTTTTGCCTGGAAGATGTCCACCTTCTCCTGGTTTTGCTCCCTGTGCCATTTTAATCTGAATTTCCTGGGCACTTACCAGATATCTGCTGGTAACTCCAAATCTTCCGGATGCCACCTGCTTAATGGCAGAACAACAATTCTTTCCATCCTTGCCAATGGTCAAACGTTCCTCTTCCTCGCCCCCTTCTCCACTGTTGGATTTACCGTGAATCATGTTCATGGCAATAGCCATGGTCTCATGAGCCTCTTTGGAAATAGAGCCATAGGACATGGCACCTGTCTTAAAACGTTTTACAATAGCGTCCACACTTTCTACCTGATCGATAGAAATAGATTTCTTGGGATACTTAAAGGTTAATAAGCCCCGTAAATTCTTAATGGATTTCTCTTCGTTAACTAATGCGGTATATTCCTTGAAGGTCTCATAGTCTCCGGTTCTTGTAGATAGCTGCAGCAAATGTATGGTCTGCGGATTATACAAATGCTCCTCTTGTCCACTTCTTAGCTTGTGCATTCCTGTACTGTCTAAGGTATGGTCAACGCTTAATCCCAGCGGATCAAAAGCCTTGGAATGCTGAATCTCCACATCCTTTTGAATATCCTCCAGACCAATGCCGCCAATACGGCTGACTGTTCCAGTGAAATATTTATCTACTACATCAGAATTAATACCAATTGCCTCAAAAATCTTGGCACCCTGATAAGACTGGATTGTGGAAATTCCCATTTTCGATGCAATCTTAATAATTCCTGATAAAATAGCTTCATTATAGGAATCTACCGCTGCATAGTAATCCTTATCTAGCATATTCAAATCGATTAATTCCTGAATGCTTTCCTGCGCCAGATAGGGATTAATAGCAGAAGCACCGTAGCCTAACAGGGTTGCAAAGTGATGTACCTCTCTTGGCTCACCGCTTTCTAAAATCATAGACAAACTGGTTCTCTTCTTGGTTTGAACCAGATGCTGCTGTAAGGCAGAAACTGCCAGTAAGGACGGAATGGCAACGTGGTTTTCATCCACGCCACGGTCTGATAGAATAATGACATTTGCCCCATCCCGATAGGCACGGTCGGCTTCTACAAATAGGTGATCTATTGCTTTTTCTAAGGACGTATTCTTATAGTAAATGATAGGAATGGTTTCTACCTTGAAGCCTTCTACCTTCATATTCTTAATCTTCAGCAAATCTGTACTGGTGAGAATTGGGTCATTAATGCGTAGCAGCTGACAGTTATCCTCTTTTTCCTCCAGCACATTTCCTGCAGAGCCAAGATAAATGGTTGTACTTGTTACTACCTTCTCACGGATAGAATCAATCGGAGGATTGGTTACCTGGGCAAACAGCTGTTTAAAATAGTTAAATAAAGGCTGATGCTTGTTGGACAATACTGCCAGTGGAGTATCTACTCCCATAGCTCCGATTCCCTCTGCACCATTTAATGCCATTGGCAGAATGGAGGTAGTCAAATCCTCATAGGAATAGCCATAAGCCTTCTGAAGGCGGGTACGTTCCTCCTTGGAGTGGGTCTGCACCCTCTTATTTGGAATCTTCAGATCATGAAGCTCTACCAGCTCCTTATCTAACCATTCTCCATAGGGTCTTCGATTGGCATAGTCCTTCTTAAGCTCATCATCATCAATAAGTCTTCCTGCTTTGGTATCTACCAGAAGCATTTTACCAGGTTTTAAACGTTCTTTTCTTTCAATCCTGCTTTCATCAATAGGAAGAACGCCCACCTCAGAAGACAGAATCAGATATCCATCATTGGTTACATAATATCTGGAAGGGCGCAGACCATTTCTGTCAAGAACTGCCCCCATAATATCTCCATCAGAGAACAAAATAGAGGCCGGTCCATCCCAAGGCTCCATCATGGTTGCATAATACTGATAGAAGTCCTTCCGTTCCTGATCCATAGCACGGTTATTGACCCAAGGCTCCGGTATGGTAATCATAACGGCTAAAGGAAGAGGCATTCCATTCATCACAAGAAATTCCAGGGTATTGTCTAGCATGGCAGAATCAGAACCTGCCGTATTCACTACCGGAGTAATCTTAGACATTTCTTCCTCTAAGAAATCAGAATACATGGTTTCCTCTCTAGCAAGCATACGGTCAGCATTTCCCTTGATGGTATTAATTTCACCATTATGTACAATAAAACGATTGGGATGCGCTCTCTCCCAGCTAGGATTGGTATTGGTGGAGAATCTGGAATGAACAATGGCAATGGCTGATTCATAATCTTCGTTATGTAAATCAGCGAAAAATGTACGAAGCTGTCCTACCAAAAACATTCCCTTATATACAATGGTACGGCTAGACAGAGAAACTACATACGTATCATCATTGGTCTGCTCAAAAACACGTCTGGCAACATACAGCTTCCGGTCAAACTCCAGCCCCTGTTCCACTTTGGCAGGTTTTTGTACAAATGCCTGCATAATATATGGCATACAATCAATGGCTTTCTTGCCTAAAACCTCAGGTTTGGTAGGAACCGTTCTCCATCCAAGGAATTTCATTCCTTCCTTTTCAACAATGATTTCAAACATTTTCTTTGCCTGATTCCGTTTCAGCTCGTCCTGGGGAAAGAAGAACATACCAACACCGTAGTCTCTCTCCTCGCCCAAGGAAATCTCGCAATCCCTGGCGGCGTTTTCAAAAAACTTATGAGAAATCTGTAAGAGAATTCCTATGCCATCTCCTGTTTTTCCTTCTGCATCCTTACCTGCTCTGTGTTCTAGATTCTCAACAATCTTCAAAGCATCTGACACGGTCTGATGTGTCTTGATTCCCTTAATGCTTACAACTGCACCAATGCCACAGTTATCATGTTCAAATTGTGGATGATACAGTCCCATACTTTGCTTCTGGTTCTCCATGCGCTTCTTCCTTTCGTTAACTAATCTTTTTTCTTTTTCCTTTTTCCTGGTGCCATATCACATTCCTCTAGAATGAGAGGATATATAACACATGTTAATAATATACTCCCTTCGTTTAAATTTGTAAATGATAAATATCTTTAAGCTATCTGATAATATGACTATTCATATAATTGTTTTATAGTTTTCTTAATTGTATCTATATTTTTTATCTAATCTTCTATTTTCTTTCCATATAATAAAAGTTTTTTCATTATCTTATAAAAAATAATTTTATCATTTCAACCATATATCATCATTTTATTTAATTGTATACGCAATTTTATAGCGTTTTTGGTATAAAAAAAGAACTTATGAAATAAGTTCTTTTTTATCTATGCTCTTGGATGTGTATGCATGTAAACATCCCGCACATGACTATGATTCACCTTAGCATAAATCTGAGTAGTTGATAATTCGGAATGCCCCAGCATGGTCTGCACAGATTTCAAATCCGCTCCATTGGCAATTAAATGGGTAGCAAAAGAATGTCGAAGCATATGGGGTGTTATCTCTTCTTTGATTCCCGCCTTTTGTCCGTAGCCCTTGATTAATTTCCAAAAGCCTTGTCTGCTCATAGGAACACCCTGGCAATTTACGAAGAAATACTGGCACCCCTGTTTGGGTTTTAATTTTGCTCTGCCATCCTGTCCATAGCGCGTCATTGCCTGTAATGCAGTATGATTGAAAGGAATATATCGTACTTTTCCTCCTTCACTGCACTTAATCTGCGCATCAGCCCAATTAATATCCTCCAACCGAATACCTATTAATTCTGAGACACGCATTCCAGTTGCATACAACAGCTCTAGCATAGCACGATCTCTAAGCTCCTTAGGGGATTCTCCATTGACCTGCTCAAGCAAGCGTACCGTATTCTCCAGGCTAAGCACCTGTGGCAGCTTCTTCTCTACCTTAGGAGCTTTCAACTCTCCTGCAGGATTATCATCCCTGATTCCTGTATCCTGAAGGAAATGGTAAAATGCCTTTAATCCGGCAACACTTCTTGATATGGAGGAAGGCTTTCTACCTGCTTCGGTCAATCCCTTTACATAATCAAGTAGTTGTTGTTGGGTTAACATGCTAATTAAAATCTCCGGGTAAAACTCCTGAAGCTTGCGCAGATCCCTCTCATAAGAGATAATGGTATTGGAAGATGCCTGTTTTTCTTCTTTTAAAAATCTTAAATATTCTGTAATATTTCTATCCATTCTAACTTATTCCGTCCGCTCATTTTTTGTCATATTTTATATTATAGAAGTAAAAAAAAGCCTCGTCAATGCTGAATTTCAGGCTTTTACAAGGCTTTATTACATACATACAACATATCCAATTTTTTCTTTTTTATTATACAAGATATGGATAAATATATTACAAAATATTTACAATTTTTTGAAGGATGACAGGGCTCAAAAAGGCTTCCAGGCATACCCCTGCAAAAATAATAAAAATAATAATAAGCCCAACACACAGAATAAACAATTTCTCTTTTGTCGTTGTTTTACTTTCCTTTTCTCCCAAAATCAATCCCGCAAGCTTCACAAGAAGATAATAAGTCAGAAAATAAAAAAGAATTTGAGGAAATATTCCACCAAAGAACAGCAGACATCCCACAAAGCCAAAGCTAATTACAAATGCTGCTGCTGTTACTCCCATACCAGCCCCAGCATATACCAGGAAAAGATGATTTATTATTTTTCTCCCTCTCGTAAGGCTAAGGAAAAAAAGTGCAGCAAATAAAAGCATCCTGTTTTTTATTAAGTAAAAGAATAATCCATTCCCTGTTCCGTTTAAATTTGCAATTTTTTGCACATAATACAGATTCATTAATTCTGCCTGTGTATGATCAAAAAAATCTGTCACATTTAAAAGCAGTACTCCCAGCAAAAAGGCTCCCAGAAAAAGAATTTCCCCAATATGTTTCGTAATCTGGTTATTTCTCCTCACCTTCAGATCCTTTCCTATGCCTTTCTATCATCTTATGAATACAAGCACCATTCTATGCTTCCTGTATGGCATAAGCAAGAATTGCAGAAATGGTCTTAGAATCCTGCATCTCTCCGGATAATATTTTTTTCTTCAATTCTTCTAGGGTATAGGCTTCCAATTCAATAAATTCTGCTTCATCCAGCTTCTGTTCTCCGATTTTTAACCCTGTTGCTACAAAAATATGAATAAACTCATCACAAAAGGCAACTGTAGTTCTTAATTGAAGCAGTGGCTTTAATTCTTTGCAGGAGCATCCTGTTTCTTCCTGTAATTCCCGCATCGCGCACTCTTCCATTGGTTCTGTAAGACTTTCTCTTCCGCCTGCCGGAATTTCTAACGTGTACCGTTCTAATGCATTACGATACTGTCTTACCAGTAAGATTCTTCCATCCTCTAATACAGGAAGGACTGCAGCTGCCCCCATCTTATGTTTTACAAAATCCCATTCCTGACGATTTCCATTAGGAAGAAGCATATAATCCTTGTAAACATCTACAACAGACCCCTGATATACCAGCTCCCTTTTTTCTCTTTTTAACTGTTCCATTTTCCCTCCACTCTTACGTATTTCTTCTCATTATCTCTCGCATCAAACTTCTTGATAGTAAAAAAGCCAGCAACTTTCGTTGCCGGCTTCTTATTATCAAGCATGCGCTTTTTCATTTCATTGAAATTACTTAGCATAATCTGTTACTCTTGATTCTCGAATAACATTTACCTTAATCTGTCCTGGATATTCAAGTTCAGCTTCAATCTGTTTTGAAATATCTCTGGCCAGCAATACCATTTCAGCGTCATTAACCTGATCAGGAACTACCATTACACGAATCTCTCTACCTGCCTGAATAGCAAAGGATTTATCAACACCCTTAAACTCATTCGTAATATCTTCCAACTGTTTTAGTCTGTTAGAATAGGATTCTAACGTTTCACGTCTTGCCCCTGGTCTTGCTGCGCTGATTGTATCAGCAGCCTGTACCAGGCATGCAATCAATGATTCTGGCTCAACATCTCCGTGATGAGCTTCTACTGCATTAATTACCAAAGGAGATTCTTTGTATTTTTTACAAAGATCCACTCCTAACTGAATATGTGAACCTTCCATATCATGATCTACTGATTTACCAATATCATGTAATAAACCTGCACGTTTTGCCATTCTCACATCTTCGCCTACTTCAGCAGCCAATAATCCTGACAACTGAGCAACCTCGATGGAATGCTTCAATGCATTCTGACCATAACTTGTACGATATCTCATTCTACCTAATAATTTGATAAGTTCTGGATGGATTCCATGAACACCAACTTCTAAAGTAGCTGCTTCACCTTCTTCGCGAATAAGAGTTTCTACTTCCTTCTGGGCTTTCTCTACCATTTCTTCAATTCTTGCCGGATGAATTCGTCCGTCAACAATTAATTTCTCTAAAGCAATTCGAGCTACTTCCCTTCTGACTGGATCGAACGCAGATAAAATAACTGCTTCTGGTGTGTCATCAATGATTAATTCTACACCAGTTAAGGTTTCTAAGGTTCTAATATTTCTACCCTCTCTACCTATAATTCTACCTTTCATTTCATCATTTGGAAGCTGGACAACGGAGATGGTTGTCTCGGCAACATGATCAGCTGCACATTTCTGTATTGCAGTAACCACAATATCCTTTGCCTTCTTATTTGCTTCTTCTTTTGCCTGAGCAATGGATTCTTTTACTAATTTTGCAGTATCAAGTTTTACATCTTCTTCAACAGTTTTTAATAGATATTCCTTAGCTTGTTCGGAGGTTAATCCTGAGATTCTTTCGAGTTCCTGTACTCTTTTCTCATTGAGTTTTGCAATTTCTTCCTTCTGCTTATTAATCTTCTCTTCCCTAACAACGAAATCAGCTTCTTTTTTCTCAAGAGCATCCATTTTACGATCCAGATTTTCTTCCTTCTGGAGGATACGATGTTCATTACGCTGAATTTCGGAGCGTCTCTCACGGATTTCCTTATCCAGGTCATTCTTCGTCTTCAAAGACTCTTCTTTGGCCTCGAGCAGGGCTTCACGTTTCTTTGTCTCAGCATTCTTGACTGCTTCGTCAATAATCTCTCTTGCTTTTTCCTCTGCGCTTCCTACTTTTTGAGCAGAAACCTTCTTGTGGTAAGCATTTGCGATTGCGAGACTGACTGGGATAGCAATGATTAACGTTACAACAATAGCAATAATCACTGTTAGCACAGGAGCACCTCCCTTATTTAATTTTCATTGTACATATAACATATAAAAAATGTCTAATATCTGTCATAAATAACAACAAGTAAATTTTATACTTTCTCACAACTTATGTCAAGTAGTCCTGTCTTAAAGCATGTGAAATATCACTACTTTTAAACCCTCTTTGCATAAGAAATCTATACATTTTTTCCTGTTCTTTCCTGGTAGCATTCATTTTGTCGTATTTTTTCTTAACAAGAAGTGCCTGAATCATATCTTCTTCCGACTGTTGGAATTCCTGTTCTAAGGCTTCTTCAATGATATCCTTATCAATTCCCTTCTTTAACAAATCCTGTGTAATCCGTCTTCTGCTTCTGCTTTCCTGGTAGAAACGAACATAAGATTCCGCTAACCGCTTATCATCGATGTAATGATAGGATTTCACATAAGCAATGGCCTGTTCTACCACTTCCTCAGGATAACCGTTATCCTTCAGCTTATCTGTCAGCTGACGCTGGGAACGGTCCATTTTCTCTAATAAGAACATGGCTCTCTTCTTCGCTCTGGGGACTAATATCTCCCTTAGAATTTCTTCGTAGGTTTCCTGTGATAATTCCTGTCCTTCTGTCAGGTGATACTTCTGAGCTTCCTTCTTATAAAGCAGGAAGTCTGCCTCATGGTGAAGGCAGACTTTTACTTTTCCATTTTTACAAGGAACTATTTCTTCTATTACCATCATTCTACGTTCCTGTCTCTTTCATTACTGTTTACAAAATCACTTAAGCCTATCAATTATTTCTCTTCTGATTTCTGGGAAGCAGTCTTAGCATCCTTCTTGGCTGCATCAGCTTCTACTGCCTCCCCATCTGTACCAAAGCCATAGTGAGCTCTTACCTGGGCATCAATGGTATCACAGATTTCTGGGTTATCCAAAAGAAACTGCTTGGCATTCTCACGTCCCTGACCAATCTTCTCGCCATTGTATGCGTACCATGCTCCTGACTTATTAATAATATCAAGGTCTGCAGCAATATCTAAGATATCTCCGACCTTAGAAATTCCCTTTCCAAACATAATATCAAATTCGGCTTCCTTAAAAGGCGGTGCGATCTTATTCTTAACCACTTTAATTCTGGTGCGGTTACCAATCACTTCCCCCTGTTGCTTAATAGAATCAATTCTTCTTACATCCAATCGAACAGATGCATAGAACTTCAGAGCACGACCACCTGTGGTAGTCTCAGGGCTTCCAAACATAACCCCTACCTTCTCTCTTAACTGATTAATAAAGATAACGGTACAATTCGTCTTACTGATTACGGCGGTCAGCTTACGCAGTGCCTGTGACATCAATCTAGCCTGTAATCCAATGTGGGAATCTCCCATATCTCCATCAATTTCAGCCTTAGGAACTAATGCTGCAACAGAATCCACAATAACAATATCCACTGCTCCAGAACGTACCATGGTTTCCGTAATCTCCAGCGCCTGTTCTCCACTGTCCGGCTGTGAAATATACAAATTATCAATATCTACTCCGATGTTCTTGGCATATACTGGGTCTAATGCATGCTCAGCATCGATAAATCCAGCAATACCACCTCTCTTTTGCACTTCTGCTACTGCATGTAATGCTACCGTTGTCTTACCACTGGATTCCGGACCGTAAATCTCAATAACACGTCCCTTAGGCAGTCCGCCCTGTCCCAATGCCAAATCCAGACTTAAGGAGCCTGTTGGTGTAGTCTCTACCTTCATATGATTGGAGCTGTCTCCCAGCTTCATAACGGATCCCTTACCGTATTGTTTCTCAATCTGCGAAATCGCAACATCTAATGCTTTTATCTTATCTTCCTGAGCCATATCTTCCTCCTGTCGAACCTATGTTCGTTTCTTTAAGTACATAGTATTATACTTTTGATTGGTTGTCAATAATAATTTCATGTAAAGTGTTGGGGATTTCTATTGTCCTATGCCTGACTATTAAGAATGCATCTTTGCATTAAGAAAAAAGACAGTAGCTCCTGCTACTGTCCCAATTATACTAATTATTTCCTATAATAGCAATCATAAAATGATTGGATTAAGATTATCGTCCAAACTCTGATAATTCCAGACCTTCATTTCGATCCAGGGTCATTCCCACGCTCCAGCTATTCACAAACAATAATAACGGATTTCCCTTTAGATCCTTAATCTTCTTCATATCAGAGGTTCCCTGAAGTCGATCCATATCTATTTCCTTATTTTCAATCCAACGGATATGTTCATATGGAAGGTTCTCCATACGGATTTCCACATTATATTCGTTATTCAAACGGTACTTCAGCACATCAAACTGCAGTACACCTACAACTCCTACAATAATCTCTTCCATTCCAGTGTGGTACTCCTGGAAAATCTGAATCGCACCTTCCTGGGCAATCTGGGTAATTCCCTTCATAAACTGCTTTCTCTTCATGGTATCCATCTGAATGACTCTGGCAAAATGCTCCGGAGCAAAAGTAGGAATTCCTTCAAAGGCAAATTTATCGTTGGAAGTAGTCAAGGTATCTCCAATAGAGAAAATTCCCGGATCAAAAACACCGATAATATCTCCAGCGTAAGCTGTTTCCACCATTTTACGTTCCTGAGCCATCAGCTGCTGAGGCTGGGACAGCTTAATTTTTCTGCCACCTTGGATATGCATAACCTCCATACCGGCCTGAAATTCCCCGGAACAGATTCGCATAAATGCAATACGGTCTCTATGAGCCTTATTCATATTTGCCTGAATCTTAAATACAAAGGCTGAGAAATCCTTAGAGAAAGGATCTACCACTCCCTGGTCTGACATTCTAGGAAGCGGAGATGAGGTCATCTGTAGGAAATGCTCCAGGAAAGTCTCTACGCCAAAGTTGGTAAGAGCAGAACCAAAGAATACCGGAGAAAGCTTACCCTGAGACACCAATTCCATATCAAATTCAGCACTGGCACCATCTAATAATTCAATCTCATCTAACAGCTGAGCCTTGAATTCTTCTCCAATTTCCTCTACTAAGGCATCATCATCAATATGAATGACATGTTCCGTTCCTTCCTGGGTTCCCTTCTGGGTATCCGCAAAGGTGAGAACCTCCCTAGTATTTCGGTCATATACGCCCTTAAAACGCTTACCACTTCCAATGGGCCAATTTACCGGACAGGTGGCAATCCCTAGTTCCTTTTCAATATCATCTAATAATTCAAAGGTATCGTTGGCATCTCGGTCCATCTTATTAATAAAAGTAAAGATGGGAATGTGCCGCATCACACAAACCTTAAACAGCTTTCTGGTCTGTGCCTCTACACCCTTGGAAGCATCAATAACCATCACTGCCGAATCAGCAGCCATTAAGGTACGATAGGTATCCTCAGAGAAATCCTGATGTCCCGGCGTATCTAAGATATTAATGCAGAAGCCTTCATAGTTAAACTGCAAAACAGATGAGGTAACGGAAATACCTCTTTCTTTTTCTATCTCCATCCAGTCACTAACAGCGTGACGGGCGGTTGCTTTTCCTTTTACTGAACCAGCCTGGTTTATCGCTCCTCCATATAGCAGGAATTTCTCCGTTAATGTGGTTTTACCTGCATCCGGATGAGATATTATGGCAAATGTTCTTCTTTTTTCAATTTCTTTGCGTAAATCTGACAAGTGTTTCGCTACCTCCTTCGTACCATTTCCTTGATTGGAAACGTACCTAGTACATCTTACTTATTTTTATGCTTTTGGTCAACCATAGATTTATTCCGTAATGGGAAGAACATGTCCCTCTAAGGCTCCATCTATCCCGAAATAATGTAAAATGGTAGCTGCAATGGTATTAAATCCAGCCAACGTACCATAATTAACCCCAGGTGTCACCTGCTTGCCATACATTAACAGTGGAATACATTCTCTGGAGTGGTCCGTAGAGCTTGTACTTGGGTCACAGCCATGATCTGCAGTAATCATTAGGATATCGTCCTCTGTCATAGCATCCATGATTTTCGGAAGGCATTCATCAAAATAGGTCAAAGCTTTCGCATATCCATCCACATCATTTCGATGGCCATACAGCATATCATAATCCACAAGATTCACAAACAACAGACCGCAGAAGGGATTCTTAATGGCTTCTATGGTTTTATCGATTCCCTCTTCATTTCCAGTGGTTCGTACATATTGATGAATTCCCCGCTGGGCAAAAATATCAATAATTTTCCCAATAGAATGTACCTGAATTCCATTGCTGCTTAGCACATCTAACATGGTTGTCTCCGGTGGCTCCAGGGAAAAATCATGACGACGGCTTGTTCTGACAAAATTCCCCGGTTTTCCGGTAAAGGGTCTGGCAATCACTCTTCCCACGCCATGCTCTCCTATCAAAATCTTTCTGGCCATCTGACAGTATTCATATAAGGTATCTACTGGCACTACATCCTCATGTGCTGCAATCTGAAATACGGAATCCGCAGAAGTATACACGATTAAATTCCCTGTCTCCATATGCTGCTGCCCATAATCTCGAATCACATCTGTTCCCGAATAAGGCTTGTTACACAATACACCTCTTCCCGTCTGTCTGGAGAACTCCTCTAATACCTCCTTTGGGAATCCATTGGGATACGTAGGCAGCGGCTTATTAGAAACCACACCAGCAATCTCCCAATGCCCAATGGTAGTATCCTTCCCCTTAGACAGCTCTGACAGTCTAGCAAAGCTGCCTAACGGACAAGTAACATGCTCTGCTGCAGTAACCCCATCAATATTAAAATACCCCAGCTTCTGCATATGAGGCATATGAAAAAAAGAACTTTTCGATGCCGCCAGCAACGTATTACTTCCTTCATCTCCATACTCCCCCGCATCCGGAGCATTTCCAATCCCCACACTATCTAAAACAATCAAAATCACTCTTTTCATTCTATTTTCCTCCTTATCTGTGTATCTAAATCCACTCTTATCTATCTCCACCCGGTCATCTATGTCCCATGCCACCTAAATCCACCAGGTCATCTATATTCACCTGACCAGTCCTCTAAATCCATCAGGTCACCCATGTTCCTCGCCACCTAAATCCACCAGGTCATCTATGCCTCACATCACCTAAATCCACCGGTAACGTAAGGAAGATGAGCCTGGCAGCTTGACACATGCCCCATCCCTTTTGGACGCCTGTCGTGGGAAATTAGAAATTCCTGGTATTTCCCCTTCAAACCAGCAATTCACAGACAGGACGTCTGTGAAAGGCGTAACTGAGCCATGGATGGCGAATTTACGCCGCTTGCGTCCCACGCTGCAATCCCCATGGGGAATACCTGGAATATCTTATTTACCAAGACCGCAGTCCAGGGGATGGGGCATGTTTCAAGCTGCCAGGCTCATCTTCCGTATCTACCCAATATTATATATAATTTAGAAATACATTACCAGCACCATTTCCCCCTCCTAATCCGCCATATTAGAAATAATAATCTGCTCCGGCACAATTCCCCCCTTGCGTTCCACAACATCCTCAATCTGTGCCCTGTTAGCATCGGAAATTTCTGCCATATTCACCACAACATCAGCCCCCTCCTGGGTAATGCTTACAATTGCTCCTTCAAATCCCTTGGTTTCCAGTAACAGCTCACATGCCTGCTCCCGCTCAGCAACATCTGTAAGCTTTGCCAGCTCATCCACTGCTGACTTCCGCTCTGTCTCTGTTAACGCCTGGTTATTTACAATATTTGTCAAAGTTTCTTTATTAGCTGCTCGTGTCTGTTCTCTGGTAAGCTTCAGCTGAGCTGCCTTATCCACCAGCGTACTTTCACTTTGGGTTAATACGGTTTCACCTGCAGATGCATCCCCAGTATCCTCATAGGATTCCTCCGTATCAGATAATATTCCTTCTTCCTTTATGGTCTCCTCCGTTGCTTCAAAGTCTGCCTCCTTTTCCGCCTGGGTCATAAGCAGCTTATCATCTAATGCTCCATTGTTATAATTAATATACCCTGCTGCCGCAATCATTAACGCAAGTGCAGTAACAATCATCTGGTTCTTCCGAAAAATATGCTTCATTGTCCCTCCTGCATTTCCATCTTTACTATCTTAATCTTATGCACTTCTACTGGAAATAATGCTAACAGGGCATCATAGATTTCCCTTTGGACCCGGGTATTGTCTCCTCCCTGGGCTACAATCAGAATCCCTTCCACCTGGGGCATCAGCTCTTTGGACTGATAAGGGTCATCCTGGGACGAGTATACGGTAGTTTGCTGACTGGAGCTTCTGGTACTGGTACCACCATCCGCATCCGTAGTATTATCCCGTTCATTGGTTACATCCTTTTCCACAACGCTTTCTCCCTGATCCTTCAGAGTAATCATGGCCTGTATCTCACCTGCTCCATCAATTTGCTCTAAGATGGTCTCTAGTCTTGTCTCTAATTGTTCTTCATACCCATTTCCGTACGCATCCTGCTGTTCTTTGGTCTGACTATCTGCGGCTTCTGCATCTTTTTGCTGAGTACCTCCGGTAGGAATTGCAATAACCAGCAATAGAATTCCAATAAGAATTACCACAATCCATTGGCTTTTATTCATCTTAAGCTGCGTCCACTTCATTGCTGATCTCCCAATCCATAGGAAATATATTTTTTATCCAGGTACGTCATTTCCTCTGCTTCTTTTTCCCTCATCTGGATTTCTGTTACGATACTGCGATACTGCTTGTTATAATCAATCTGCTTCATCTTTCCCACAAAGCTTAGTATAGGCAGACACAGCGTAATGACCAGTACCAGTTGCGTATAAAAGCGAATATACTTCCGATATGTTTCTCTGGGAATAAGATACAGAAAGCATGCCAGAAATAAATACAGTACGATAAACTTCTCAATCCATTGAATAAATATCTCCATGATAGGTCCTCCATAAGTTGTATACATTTCATCTTGTCTATCATTCTTATGCTATACCAGCATCGTTGTCATTGCCACCGTGATGAACACCAGCACAATACAGCTGGCAAGCACTTGAAACAACATACCGCTTCCTTTGGAAACAACCGACAATGCATCACAAATCCGTGGATCACAAACAGGTTCCACCACCGCAGCCAATAGCTTATACATAAATGTTAATATGATTAGCTTTATTAAGGGAATCAGGCAAATAATCACCAGAACCACCAATGCAGCCAGTCCTACGCCATTTCTAATAATGGCGCCTGAGGTTAAAAACAAGTCTGACGCAGCATGCAATACATTTCCCACCCCTGGAATCATGGACAGGGAGCGACGCAGGGTATTTCTAGTCAGCGAATCGGTAAGAGGCGTAATGGCCGTCTTAAATATGTTTAAGCCCAAGATTCCGGTTGTAATCAAGCGAAGAATCCACCTTACTACCGTCTCCATTAACTCCGTTAATTTATATAATCGGCCTTCCTCTAATACATGATTTAGAAAACCAAACACTACATAAATTTTAATCAGGGGAATAACAACATATTGGAGAATCCACTGGAGAATATATACCAGTAAATAGGCCAGCTGGTAAAATCCACCTGCTGTAGCCGCCCCGGTGGAAAATACCATTGTGGTTGCAAATACCGGAATGAATGCAGTCATAAAATCAATCACATTCTGCACCGCAGATATTACAATATCATTGACGGTAAACAAGGAACGCATAAGCAAAACGATAAACAAACAATAAACCAGAAGGAAACAAATATTTGAAATATAAGATTTATCAAATATCTCTGCAAAATTTTTCAAAAGGGCAAATCCAATAGAAAGTAATAACAGCTGATACATATAATTCTTATTTGCAATAAATTCCTGAAACACCAGTTGAAACAGATTGTCTAATATTTGCTCTCCATCCACTTCATTTACTCCAATGATTGTTTTCACCAGCTCTAAAAATGTCATGTCCAATGGTGCTTCCATCTCATGTATCACATCTTCAATTCCACTGACGTCCAGCTGTCCTGCCATTTCATCTGTGGTATACAGTACATCCTGCAGCGTATAATCCCCCTGACTGGTTTCCTGCTGGTTCGTTTCCTGCTGCTGCGCCTCCTCCATGGTTTGCGTACTCTTGGCAGAGGCCTGAACCTTCCCGCCACAAAGAACCCATAGAATGCCCAGCAATATAAGTGTCATCCATATACTCCCAATAGCACATCTTGTATTGGCAGCTCCTTTTCTTCTCACAGAAAATCCCCAATGGTGCGAATAAAGGTAAACAGCACTGGCATACTTAATAATAAAACAGCGATTTTTGCAAACATTTCGATTTGACCAGCTATGGCCTGATAGCCTGCATCCTTACAAATATTGGCTCAATCACAAATTTTGTGGGATAACGGATTTCGAACATATCTCTTCC